>JBGOXA010000326.1:0-2639 GCA_041478915.1 Dehalococcoidia bacterium | reverse complement strand
GACTTGTATTGCTGGCTTATGAGTTTTATCCAGAGATTCTTTGCCTTCCTGTTCAAAAGAAGATGCCTTCCCGAGGGACCCAAGATGTGCTAGGTTTCTTGATGTAGAGGTGGTACAATGACAACAGCCTATTCTATGGTGTTGAGAGGTCAGGGTGGTACAAAGCACTCTCTTCGATACAGAAAAGAAGATCACATCCATTCTGAAGGTCTTGAGCGAGTCTTCTGAGCCACTGGGCTCGATCACCATAGCCCGGGAGCTTGAGCGACACGGAGTCTTCTTGGGCGAAAGAGCCGTCAGATACCATTTAAGAATAACAGACGAGCGAGGCTATACTCGGCCCCTGGGCCGAGATGGCAGAATGATTACCCCGAAGGGACTCGAAGAATTACGGATGGCGCTGGCGCCCGATCAGGTTGGCTTCATTCTAGAGAGGCTTGAGCTATTAGCTTTCCGCACTACGTTCGACCCAGGAAAGCGAACCGGGCAGGTCGCCACTAACACTTCGCTCATCGACAAGGACAAGTTCAAGAGAGCTCTTGGGGCCATGCGAGAGGCATTCAAAGCTGGCCTATGCGTTAGTGAACTGGTGGCAGTGGCACCGGAAGGGGAGAAGCTGGGCGATGTGGTCATACCGAGGGGGAAAGTCGGCTTTGCTACCATGTGTGGCGTGACTATAAACGGGATCCTGCTGAAAGCGGGTATCCCGATGGAATCGAGATTTGGTGGTGTGCTCGAAGTCAGGGATTCGAGGCCGAGGCGCTTTGTAGCCATAATCATGTACGGGGGTACATCCTTGGATCCATCTGAGCAATACATCCGCGCCAGGATGACAAGCGTAGCGGAGGCTGCCAGGACCGGCAACGGCAAAATATTGGCCAATTTCCGTGAAATACCAGCACCAGCGAGGTCAATAGTCGAGGACACCATTGCGAGGCTTAAGGAGGCTGGCATCGGTGGGGTCTATCTCCTGGGCAATACCAGCGAGCCCGTTTGTCAGATTGCTGTAGGCATGAATCGGGTTGGCATGGTGCTACTCGGTGGGCTCAATCCCGTGGCCGCAGCAGTGGAGGCAGGAATCCAGGTTGAGAATATCGCTGAAAGCGGAATGATCGACTTCCAGGAACTAACCAGTTTTTGGCAGTTGCAGGCTGAATTACCTGGCTAAAGGGATTTAAGAACAAAACCTGCTACACGTTCTTCTATTATTTAGTCTTCACCAGAAGGTCACCACTCATGGTTTTGTTTTCTTTCCTTGCTTTGACATAGCTGAGAGACACCGGAAGAGCTGGTTCAATAAACTAACGTAAAGGTGCTCTCGAAGGTTTTACCTTTGGCATAGAGAATAGATCAAGAGCCCCTGCCGAAGGTATTGGGTGGGCGGTGTGCATCTTCCCCGCTGTCGTGTTGACGTATCCAGTGTTTGGGACAAGAGGCCATAATTTCCAGAAGCTCCGCAGTTGACCGTAATGGACTACGGAGGTCAGAGCAGTATTCTCCGCTTCTATGCCAGCCTCTTGAGCAGCGGCAACCGGGTTAAGTCCGTCGAGGATGACAATGCCCACCCTATTCGGCTCCACCGCAACCTTACAAACCGGCTCACCAATATTCCCCATTAGCACTGGGTTGCCAAGACGGGCTTCCTTCAGTCTGGTAATCACCGTCTCAGCACAAAGTCGACACGGAGCTGGGATTTCTCCAAAATCGGCAAGGACATTACCATCTCCTCTACTGATTGCCTCGGTCACGCGAGTCATCCTGCCCTTGATGAATACCTCTGACGGCTCTAGAGAAGATCCCCCATAGTAAATGAGCTCCACGAAGCGAAACGGTCTGTGGCCTCTGATCTGTAGCAGGCCACCGAACCTCGAATCGATAGGTATGCCAGCCTTGAGCAAGGCACCATTAACCACGGTATTGCATACGGTGGCAAGGGCCACCTTGCCTTGAGGAACAATCATTTCTCCGATCTCTTCTCCCTCTTCGGCCGTAGCCACGAGATCACTGACGCAAATCCCAGCTTCGAAAGCTGGCCTCATTGCTTCCAGGGCCTGGGGAAATTTCTCTGGAGTAAAGAGGGAGATGTTAACAGGCACTGTACCGCTCTGGCTCTGCCAATCAAACGTGGTGCGATAGGCAAGTAGCTTAATTCGGTCAACAACAAGACTGACCTTATCGTCCACTAAGGCATTTCGCAACTCATCGACCCCTGACGAAGTGATCAGTCTTCCTTCCCTCCCCAAGACGTGGGTTAGCCCCCGCTCGTCCATCGACTTTAGATGGTATCGGACTGCCCTTTCAGTGAGGTCAATACCGTGTTTCTTCAACTGTCGAGCAATGACCCTGGCACCGATAGCCTCGGAGGACTTGCTCAATATCCCCAGGATGGCAACGACCTTCCTTTCTACCGCGAGGCTATCGGAACCTATCATCGCTTCTTCTGACTGAGCTCCAGGAGTCTCAAACTACTAAAGATACTATCCACTTGTTGCTTGTCTGCGTCCATTACGTAGGGGATCCCTGAAACATCTGCTGCCTCCCTAGTCAAAGCCATCAAATCGTCTCTCGAAATGTAGTTCAGGGAAAACTTTCTAGCCCCGGCCATAAATTGCCGCAGTCCGACAGCTAGACGGTCGAAG
>JBGOXA010000257.1:0-3241 GCA_041478915.1 Dehalococcoidia bacterium | reverse complement strand
CGGCAGATGTCAGTGCCTATTTACCATACCCAACTGACGGAATGTTAAGCCAGCCACCTTATCGGATTAGTAGGCCACTCCAAAAACGGGATGTCTGTACCGAACTCTGTTTTCAACCGGAAATCAGGTGCTCCGCAAGGACTACAATTTAGAAGATTTGTATTTCTAATACTTGGGTTTCCAGATATCTCCACCTTGAACCACATCCTGACTGTTGATTCTCACTTTTCTTGACAAGCTTTGCTGCCAGTGGTATAAGACCACTGTTTAGCTCTATTACGACTCACGCCCGCGTGTCATCTTTGGCTCTGTATCCCATTCAAGGAGCAAGCCATGAGTCATATTTTCATCAGCCACTCAGAGATAGACCTTCCCATAGCCAATGAAATCATTAGGGGCTTGGAGGAGGCTGGTTACCAGACTTGGTATTTTGAGCGTGATATTCTGCCCGGTGCCAGTTATATTGTCGAGATCTCCCAGGCCATTGAGCAATCTCAGGCAGTAGTTTTACTGGTATCCTCCAACGCGCTCGATTCCGACCAGGTATCCAAGGAAGTAGTAGGTGCCTTCGAGCGCCGCAAGCCGTTCTTTCCGGTGCTGGTTGACATGACTCCGCCGCAGTTAAAAGAACGCCAGCCAGAATGGCGGCATGCCTTGGGAGCAACCACTATGGTATGTCTTAGCACCGAGGGGCATCAAAACTGTGTTAACCGCATAATCGACGGCTTGAAGGCTATGGGCATTCAGCCCGAAGCTGGGGGTATAGTCCTGGGGCTTACCAGACGCCCTGCTCCTACTCCAGCAAGTTATACCCCGAAGCACTTGGCGGATAAGATCCTGGCTGCCCGGGCCAGCCTGGAGGGGGAGCGCAAGCAGGTTACGGTGCTCTTCGCTGATGTGAAGGACTTCACCTCCATATCCGAGAAATTAGACCCCGAGGAGGTGAATGATTTAATCAGCGATTGCATGGTGTTCCTTACCGAGGAGATACACCGCTACGAGGGCACCATAGCTCAGTTCCTGGGCGATGGGCTGTTGGCTCTCTTCGGTGCTCCTATAGCCCATGAGGATGCTCCACAGCGGGCCCTCTATGCAGCGCTGGGGATGCGTGAGCGCCTCAGAGAGTATGCCCTGAAACTAAAGCAACGAGGCATCGAGTTCAATATGAGGATAGGTCTCAACACCGGCCTGGTGGTGGTGGGATGCATCGGGGACGACCTGACCATGGAGTACACAGCCATGGGGGACACGGTGAACCTGGCCTCGAGAATGGAGAGCACAGCAGAGCCCGACACCATACAGGTCTCGGAGAACACCTACTGTCTGACTGAGGGCTATTTTGATTTTCAGCCTCTGGGGGATATCGAGGTAAAGGGAAGAAAGGAGCCGGTGAAGGCCTACCGGTTGCTGGAAGTGGGGCGTATCAAGACCAGGCTGGGGGTATCGGAGATGCGTGGCCTCACGCCCTTCGTGGGGCGAAGGAAAGAGCTTGACCAACTGATGGATTGTTATGGGAGGGCGAAGGGCGGGCAGGGCCAGGTGGTGGGCATAGTAGGCGAGCCCGGTGTAGGCAAATCAAGGCTCCTGCTGCAACTGAGGTCAGTGCTTCCTCAGGGTGAGTGCACATACCTTGAGGGCGACTGTCACCGTTATGGTGATACCGTAGCCTACCTGCCCATGCTCGATATTCTGAGGGCTTACTTCGGCATCAAAGAGGATGAGCCGCAGTTGCTCAGCCAGAAGAAATTGAAGCAGAGGATAAGCCAACTGGACGAGCGGCTTATGGCTATGCTACCTCCGCTTCAGGAGCTGCTGTCCCTCAAGGTGGAGGATGAGGAGTTTTTGAAGCTTGAGCCGCAACAGAAAAGGGCAAGGATATTTGAGGCCGTCTGGTCCCTAATTATCTGTGAAAGCCAGAACCGCCTGGTTATACTGGCTGTGGAAGACCTCCACTGGATGGACAAGGCCTCGGAGGAGTTCCTGAACTATCTTATCCGACGGCTTGGTGGCGCCCATGTCCTGCTGCTCCTGCTCTACCGGCCCGAGTACAATAATCCCTGGACCAACAAGACCTACTATTGCCAGATACGGGTGAATGAGCTCACGTTGGAGGCAAGCGCCGAGATGGTCCAGGCCATCCTCAAGGATGGAGAGGCGGCGCAGGACCTGACCCGGCTTATTCTGGACAGGGCAGCGGGGAACCCCCTGTTCATGGAGGAGCTCACCCGAACCCTATTGGAGAGAGGCTATATCGAGAAGAAGGACAAGCACTATGTGCTCACCTTGAAACCCTCTGATATCCAGGTGCCTGAGACCGTCCAGGGCATCATCGCAGCCCGCATAGACCGATTGGAGAAAGACCTCAAAGAGACCATGCAGACGGCATCGGTCATCGGGAGAGAGTTCCGCTTCCCCATCCTTCAGACCGTCACGGGCATGAGGGAGAAGCTGGACACCTGTCTGCTGGAACTGCAGGCGCTGGAGTTCATCTACGAGAGGAGCATGTTTCCGGAGCTGGAATATGTCTTCAAGCACGCCCTGACGCAGCAGGTAGCCTACAGCAGCCTGCTGGTAAAGAAGAGGAAAGAGCTCCATGAAAGCATAGGGCAGGCAATTGAGGCTCTATATCCCCACAGGCTGGAAGAGTTCTACGAATCCCTGGCGTTCCATTTCAAGAATGGCGCATCAACAGACAAGGCTATCCACTATCTTACCAAGGCAGCCGAGAAGGGCATCAACAGGTATGCCGTGGAAGAATCTCACCGTCACTTCAAAGAGGCCTACGATCTGTTGTCCCGCAGGGTTGGCCAGGTCAAGGGTGCCGAAGCGCAGCTCATAGACCTGCTCATAAAATGGGCTTATGTCTTCTACTTCCGAGGTGACTTCAAAGGACTCAGCAACCTGCTGGAGGCCCACAAAGAGCTGGCGGAATCGCTGGATGACAAGTCCAGGCTGGGGATGTACTACGCATGGCTGGGCTATTCCCTTTTCTATAGGTGCAGGCTTAGAGATTCATACCATTGTCTGCACGAGGCGCTGCACATTGGAGAGGAGATTAAGAACGAGCGGGTAATCGGCTATTCATGTTGCTGGCTTGCCTGGACATGTGGTTGGATAGGCTTATTCGACGAAGCTGTGGCATGCGGAGAAAAGGCGCTGGAAATCTGCCGCGGTTTGGAGGAGGACCAGTATCTTTATTACCGATCCTTGGGCGGTCTGGGGTTAACACATTACCTGATGG
>JBGOXA010000332.1:0-2564 GCA_041478915.1 Dehalococcoidia bacterium | reverse complement strand
GATAGAATCCTTAACATCGGATACCATGAGGAGGACAGCGGGACCCGCTCTTAACATAACCTCTATCCTGTCCTAATGAAGGGGTCCACCTCATTACTCATAAATGATGGAGACATTAGATCCTTTCCACTAAACGCTCTAGATGGCAAAAGTGGATTAAAAGTATTTTCGTTAGAAGATAAACAAGAGCTCATTATTATTATACATCGAGCTCTTACTGGTTCTTATACCAGAGCTACTAGAGCTTATTGGGAATATGATGATGGGAAAAAGATGGTAGAATTTGATTATGAAGAAATTGATCTTGAATGAAGAGGAATAATGCCATTAGAAAATGCTAAAATTCTTGGCGGTAGAATAGATGTCAACTCTTCAGTACGGAGAAGGTAGTCCTATTCTTCCAAGGAGCCAAATGCTGGCAGTCAAGGGTACAAGAACAGGTTGAGCTGTATTGCATACCATTTCTCCTCCCTTTTATATCGGGTTTTCTAACCCCTTAATTTCTTCTCAGGTAGAAGACGTACCCCCCGACGGTGAAGGGGTACGGAATGTCCTGAACTCAGGGCGTTTTTCAGCTACTCTGATCCCTTATGGAGTCGGGCTAATAGACTACCCTTCTGCTCCTGGGTACACTGCCTTTTCTGTAGGAGCATACGCCATAGCTTGAGAGGCTAAATACCATTTTCCGTGTGTTGTGACCATATAACCAACAAGCTGCAGGAGGCCGAAGTGCTCCTGAGCCAAGGGAGCACAGTGGGTAAAGCGAGCAAGAGAATTGAGGTGACCGAGCAGACCTACTACCGCTGGCGCAGAGAGTATGGGGGCATGCGGGTGGACCAAGCTAGGCGGTTGAAAGAGCTGGAGAAGGAGAACAGCCAGCTGAAGAAACTGGTGGTCGATCTTTCTCTAGACAATGCCATCTTGAAGGAGGCAGTCTCTCACAAGTATGTTGCCCGTGGGCTACATGGTCATGGCTGGGCAAGCAGTGATCTTGAGTTGCCACCAGGAGTGGGGTGAGAGTAGACGAAATTGGTGGGCTGAGCCTACCCTACCCGGCTGGTAGGAGCGTCAATCTAGGGCGGGCACCGTCTCAGTTCAAACACGACCGGGTTCGCCGGGTCGGGGCAGGCGACGGTGGTCCTGTCCGGGCCCTCCTCCCACGGGAAGGCGCCGCCGAACTGCAGCACTTCGGCGAAAGGGAACAGCGCGCAGAATGCCCACGAACACATATTGGGAGGAGTCTTCTCTGAGATGACGAATTCGTCGCCGACCCTGTGCCCAGCCGCACAGGTACCGTTCTGGGATATTACCCTGGCTATCACCTCCGGCATCTTATCCTCCTGTCCTCCGCATCATGCGCCCTTCCTTCTCTCGGTTGGGGGGCAGATGGATGCAGGCTTGAAGATGGTTGCCAACATCCGGTTCCATTCCCAAAAAGCCCGGAGAGAAACGATCTTCCCCTCCTCATTGACCTTGTACAGAAACACCCCGTCACACCGGCCTTCCCTACCCTCGGCCAAAAAAGGTGAATCGTTCCCACGTTGGCCACTTCCTGTCCGCAGGCAAAAGAATCCTTGATTTCGAATTTGCGGCCACTTGGCGCGATGTTCCTATCGAAAAAGGTAGAGATGGCTTCCTTTCCCCGGTGTCCCTTACCCTCCTGGTCCAAGGGGGATGGGCCGACGGGGTCTTCCACGATTGCGTCATCGGCAAACAGGGATAGCCATTCCTCCTTGCTCCGCCTTTCACTGCAATTCATGGAACGTTGCGAGGCAATACGAGCCGGGTGTTCTTTTGGATTCATATTCGATCTTCCTCTCTTGAGTGCATACAGGCTTCTATGTGTCCAACCTAATAACAGACAGGGGGAAGTCCCCTACTCTGATTTCCAGCAACTCAGGCAATTGTCTTTAGCGTTCCGGGGAAGGTTGATACGGAATTGCTAATATAGTGTTCTCAGCCGGTGAACTCGATAATAGTAATAAAGATTCGCAGCCCAAAATGTCACTAAATTATGATGTACTACTCCGATACGCCTCGAAATTGAGGGTAGGCTATAGAACTCGCGCCAAGCCCAAGCATGCCCATTTTGTATCATTTCTTTCGACATTGACTTTGGCTCAAACATTAGGCCATGTCCATACAGTGACCAGTCCCTGTTAACTATTCGGCCGGCTTTGTCAAGGGACTCATAAGTTCCAGTTCCAGGATATGGTGTGAGCAAATCAAATTGAGCACTTTCTAGTCGCATTCTCTGAGCAAAACGCACAGTGCGTTTGAAAGTATCTTCATCGTCTGCGTCTAAGCCAAAGATAAAGAAACCATGGATGCCGATGCCGTAGGAATGGATCTTTCTAATCACACTTTCATATTCATCAACTACATTAGTTCTCTTGTTCACCGCCACTAGATTGGCTGGGGACAGTGTCTCAAACCCGATGAATAAGTCAATGCAGCCGCTAGCGGCTGCCAGTTTGAGTAATTCGTCATCCTTGGCTATAGTGACTGAAGCCTGGCCTACCCATTTGATTTTATAGGGAATAAGAGCCCGAAAGAGGCTTTTC
>JBGOXA010000054.1:0-8052 GCA_041478915.1 Dehalococcoidia bacterium | reverse complement strand
TGCCTCAGCAATGATGCTCAGCAAGTTGATAAGGTGTTATCAAAAGTGGCTGAGTTTATCAAGCAGAGCAGGCTTGATATAGAGGTGCTCGACTACAACATCGAGATTATGCCCTTCCCCTGATATGGCGCTGCCGAAAACCAGAAAGGTGCCGGACTGTTACCCTCGCATGACACAAGGCGACTAAAGGGCCTTTAGATTTGTTCCCAAGAGACATGGCTGGGGTTGCGGGATAGGGGGTACTGGCACATAAGCTGTAATGATGCAAGTCGCATCCTTTATTGACCACCTTAAGAGTCTAGCCGACTACAAGAATCAGATCGCTCACATTGAGCATCTGCCTTCTCGGGAGGCAAGCTACCGGGAGCTGGATGGACCTCTGGCTCCGGCTCTGGAGATGGCGCTTCAAGAGGCGGGGCTATTGCCACTCTACAGTCACCAGGCAACGGCGGTAGACGCAGCCAGGTCGGGGAAGAATGTTATGGTGGTTACCCCTGCTGCCAGCGGCAAGACCCTATGCTATAATCTGCCAGTGCTACAGACGATTTTGACAGAAAAGGGAAGTCGGGCCCTTTATCTTTTTCCTACTAAAGCTCTGGCTCAGGACCAGCTACGCAGCTTGACCGAGCTGGTTTCCTTGCTCCCCCCACGAATAAGATTGGCTACCTTCGACGGCGATACTCCACCTGAGGAACGTCCACAGATAAAAAGAACAGCCCAGATTGTGCTGACTAACCCTGACATGCTTCATCTGGGCATCTTGCCCAATCATCAATCGTGGTCAAGGTTCTTTCATCGGCTGAAGTATGTCGTGATCGATGAAGCACATGTCTATCGTGGGGTATTCGGGTCGCAGGTCGGCAATGTGTTACGGAGGTTAAGGCGCATCTTTTCTCTCTACAACGTCAGTCCCCAGTTTATCTGCTGCTCGGCAACTATCGGTAACCCAAGGGAGCACATCGAGAAGCTGGTGGGTTTACCTTTCGAGGTGATCGAGACAGATGGGGCGCCTCGTAGCAGGAAGGATTTCATCTTATGGAACCCGCCTGTCCTGGATCCAGCCAAAACATCTCGCCATAGCGCCAATGCTGAAGCCGCCTTTCTCCTGGCCGAACTGGTGCGCCAGGGCATTCGGACTCTCACCTTTGCCAAGACCCGCAAGCTGACGGAACTGATCTATAACTATGCCAAACAGCGGCTGGTTGAATCGGGCCTGGCACAGCAGATCAAACCCTACCGGGCTGGCTACCTCCCTGAGGATAGACGCCAGATAGAGCAGGAGCTTTTTCAGGGCCAGCTTTTGGGGGTAGTGGCTACCACAGCGTTAGAGTTGGGGATAGACATTGGCGACCTGGATGCCACCGTACTCACCGGTTACCCAGGAAGCATTGCTGCCACCTGGCAGCAAGCAGGTCGCAGCGGCAGGAGAACTGGACAGTCTCTCAGCTTTCTCATCGGATTGGATAACCCGCTGGACCAGTACTTCATGCGTCACCCTGAGTCCATCTTCCGCCGAAATTTTGAGAACGCCCTGACCGACCCAGATAATCCGTATGTGTTGAAGTCCCATCTTCTGTGCGCCGCCTGGGAGCTTCCTCTGGCTGAAGGTGATGAAAAGCTTTGGGAAACAGGCTTTGCTAAAGCCAGAGACGAATTGCAGGAGGAGGGCCTGCTTAGAGCTCAAGGAGGGAAATGGTATCTGGCTGCTACCATTGTCTACCCTGCTGAGGGCGTTAACATACGTTCTACTTCTTCTCTTTATTACATCATTCTGGATTCCTCGCAAGGCAACATACCCCTGGAGACTGTAGAGTCCAGCGTGGCTTTCTCCCAAATCCATCCTGGCGCTATCTATTTGCACCAGGGCAGGTCCTACCTGATAACCGGGCTTGACTTGCTTGCCCGTACCGCCTACGCGACTCCCACCGATGTGCCTTACTATACCCAGGCCAAGGAGCTGACTGATCTCCAGGTGATGAGGATCAGCAGAGAGAAGGATACGCCGAAGGCCAAGAGCTATCTCGGCGAAGTTGAGGTAACCAACACTGTGGTCGGCTTCAAACGGAAGATGCAGTTCACTGAGGAGGTTATAGGCGATGAGCCTCTCGACCTGCCGCCTCAGCGTTTTCAGACTGTGGCTTTGTGGTTTGACATACCTCCCCAGGCAATGGATCGAATAGCCGAAGGACAGTTCGACTTTGCAGGCGGCTTGCACGCAGTAGAGCACGCTGCTATTGCCATATTGCCCTTATTTGCCCTGTGTGATCGCAACGACCTGGGTGGGGTCTCCACACCCTTTCACCAGGACACGGGGAAGGCGCAGATATTCATTTACGATGCTCACCCTGGCGGCACAGGAATTGCGGAAAAGGGTTTTGAATTGATTCAGGATTTATGGCTGGAGACACTGAAGGTGACTGTCGAGTGTCCCTGTGATGAGGGTTGTCCCAGTTGCATTCAGTCGCCCAAATGTGGGAATAATAACCAGCCGCTGGATAAGAAGGCTGCCCAGATAATACTCAGGGAATTGACAGGAGAGCGCTAGGAAGGACAGGGGGATAGTGAGTTGGCAGATAGACGTCTGACTTTGCAAAGGGCTGTTGAAAAGATTCTGGAAACAGAAGGAACCCCGGCGCTTGTCATGGACAAGCGGGTGATCAGGGACAAATACCGGGAGTTCTGCCAGGAATTCGGTAAAGCGAGAATCTACTACGCGTTGAAGGCTAATCCTCATCCGGGCGTAGTTGAACTGCTTCAAGAAATAGGCTGCCACTTCGAGATCTCGTCCCAGGGGGAGCTTGAACTACTGCTGGGAATGGGAGTCCCCGTTCAAACGATCATATCCAGCAATCCTGTCAAGGATCAGGCCTTCATTAAGTCGGCATATGCCAGCGGGATAGACGTATTTGCCTTCGATTCGCCTGCCGAGATGGAGAAGCTATCTAAGCTGGCGCCGGGCAGCCAGGTCTACGTGCGCCTTTCGGTGCCCAATGAAGGCAGTGAGTGGCCACTAAGCAAGAAATTCGGTGTGGAAGTAGAAGAAGCGGCTGGACTTCTGATACAGGCCCAAGAGAGGGGACTCAAACCCCAGGGCATTGCCTTTCATGTTGGGTCCCAGTGCACCATGGCCGCCACCTGGGCAAAGGCGATTCAAAAGAGCCGGGCAGTTTGGGATCTGGCGGCAAGCAAAGGGGTGGAATTAAGAGCATTGAATATCGGCGGCGGCTTTCCGATCGAGTATACGAGACCGGTGCCTTCTCTGGCCGAAATTGCCCGAGTGGTCGAGAAATCGGTGGCTAAGGCTTTCCCTGATGGCATAGAGTTGCTGGCCGCCCCGGGAAGGGCTCTGGTAGGAGATTCAGGCATCCTGGCAGCCACAGTTATAGCCAAGGCTGATCGAGATGGGGAGAGGTGGCTCTATCTAGATGTTGGCGTGTTTAACGGTTTAATGGAAACTGTTGGTGGCATAAGGTACAGCCTAAGGACCAGCAAGGGTGGCCAAAGAGGTAAGTGGGTACTGGCCGGGCCATCGTGTGACAGTTTTGACGTCATTTCAAGCGAAGCGGAACTTCCGGAGTCGGGGATCGGAGATAGAGTCTACTTCATGTCCGCTGGTGCCTATACCACTGCTTATGCCTCCCAATTCGATGGGTTTCCTATCCCGAAGGTATATTTCATAGAATAGAGGTTAGCTGTGTCAGGTCTAGTCTTTCGTGAAGAGGACCCTTTTGCACCGATAGAGTACGCCTACCAGGTAGAAGAGGTTATTTGCCGGCGCAGGACGAAGCACCAGGAGTTGCTCATATTCAGGAATCCATATTTCGGCAGAGTGCTGGTCATCGACGGCGTAGTGCAACTCACTGAGAGGGATGAGTATTTCTATCATGAAATGCTGGCGCAGGTTCCACTGCACGCACACCCTTCCCCCAGCAACGTTCTGATCATCGGTGGTGGTGATGGGGGCACCTTGCGTGAAGTGGTCAAGCATGAGGTAGTGAAAAGGGCTGTGATGGTAGAACTGGACGCCGGGGTGATAGAGGCCTCAAAACAGTTCCTGCCCACGCTATCAGTCGGCTTCGCTGATCCAAGGACGCAGGTGCTGGAGATGGACGGAGCAGACTTCCTGGCACAAACGGAAGGGGAGTTTGATCTGATCATCATTGACTCAACAGACCCGGTCGGCCCCGCTGAATCCCTCTTCACCGGCGAATGTTTGGCTCATGCCTTTTCAGCTCTGAAACCAGGGGGCATATTTGTGGCCCAGACCGAGTCGCTCCACTTTCATCGTGATTTCGTCCGCCAGGTGCAGCGCAGGCTAACTCCAATATTCAACGTGGTGAGTCTATACACGGTCTCCCTGGCCACTTATGCTGGCAACTGGTGGACCTTCTCCATCGCCTCAAAGGGAGGTGACCCGAGGGAGGTGCTCAGGAAGTGCAAGGTGCCTACTAGATATTACACGGAGGAGGTTCACCGCCACGCTTTCTTACCGCAAAGCGTATATCAAAAGCTGATGGCCGAAGATTGAGCCGCGGCCTGTTGTCGAAGCGCTTCTTCTCTTCAAGATCGAGCATACCCTTGCCAAGTAGGCATCGCCAAATTGACATCACGGCTACCCTGATGTAGAGTGGACAGAGAAAATGATGGGTGGCTCGCTTCGTTTGGGCAGGGTGTGGGGCATTGACATCAAATTGCATTTCTCCTGGTTCATCATCTTTGCTCTCATTACGGCTAGCCTTTCCTTTAGCTTCCTGGAGGAGCATCCTCTGTGGGTGAGAGTAATGACCGGGGTATCTACCAGCATCCTGCTGTTTGCCTCCGTGCTGGCTCACGAGTTGGCCCACAGTTTTGTGGCTATCAGGAATGGTATCCCAGTAAAAAGCATCACGCTGTTCTTCCTTGGGGGGGTGGCCCACATACGCCGCGAAGCTGCACATCCCAGGACAGAACTGCTGGTCGCCATCGCTGGCCCCCTGTGTAGCCTGTTGCTGGCTGGCATTTTCGGTCTGATATGGTTCGTGGTCTGGGGTATCCACGATGGAGACTCTGTCTCTGGCGACCCGATTTTCTGGCTGGCCTGGATCAATTTGGTGCTGGCTCTGTTCAACATGATACCAGGGTTTCCTTTAGATGGAGGCCGTGTACTCCGGGCTATTATCTGGCGACGCACCAAGGACTATAAGAAGGCCTCCCATATTGCCTCTCTGGTGGGGCAAGGCGTAGCCTATTTGATGATCGCCGCCGGTGCTGTAATCGTGTTTGGTGGTCATTTGATTAGTGAAGATCTGACTCCCTTCAGCGGTATTTGGATTGCTTTTATTGGCTGGTTCTTGCATCGGGCTGCCAGCACCAGCTATCGTCAGGTGGAGTTGCGCGAAGCCCTGCGGCACCTCAAGGTCCGTTCTGTGATGGGTTCTGACTACGTCGCTGTTTCACCCGATCTCAGTCTGAGAGAGCTGGTAGAGGGCTATGTTCTCCCTGCTGATCACCGCCACTTTGTGGTGTTTGATGAAGGTAGACTGAAAGGGACCGTAACCTATGATGACATCAAGTCGGTGCCGCAGGATCGTTGGGGAGGTACTCGAGTCAGCGCGGTGATGGTTCCAGCGGACAAGGTAATAGTCGCTGAACCTGAGGAGGGAGCTCTCCAGGCATTGGAGCGGATGGATGATCATGACGTAGACGCAATGCCGGTAGTGAAGGATGGAATTGTCCTGGGTATGCTGGTACGACAAGACCTATTCCGCATCATGCAACTACGCTCTGAGCTGGGGGGTTAGCCGCAGAAACAAGGGCCTATCGGCGTCAGGTAGCCTTCCTGCTTTGTTTAGACAGGGTCTGGCTATGGAAAGAAGAGAGGTCTCCCTCGCAGTCGAGGGGATCGATATCGTCGGAGAAGCCTACTTCCCTGAGGATGGGCGGGAAAACCTGCCCGCTCTCTGTATCTGCCACGGCATTCCCTCTGGCAGCCCCCCGGACCCCAGCGACGAGGGTTACCCCACGCTGGCTAAGACATTCTGCGCCGCCGGTTTTGTTACCCTGATATTTAACTTCAGAGGGACAGGGGCAAGCGGGGGCAATTTTGACATCCAGGGTTGGGCAAAAGACCTTGAGGCAGCTATCGACTACCTCTACTCCTGCCCGGGGATAGACCGACATCGGCTCTACCTCATGGGCTTTAGCGGAGGAGCCGCCGTCTCAGCTTGCGTGGCTGCCCGCGATTCCAGGGTGAGCAAGGTCGTTCTCTGTGCCTGCCCCGCCGAATTCCGTGGTCTCATTGCTCAAGAAAATACCCAGTCCTCCATCGATCACTTCCGCCGCATTGGAATAATCAGGGACAAGGATTTTCCCTCCTCCGTAGACGGCTGGCTGCAAGGCTTCAGATATGTTGCCCCCCTTAGCTGGGTAGACAAGATTGCGCCCAGACCCTTGCTTCTAGTGCAAGGCGCAGAGGATGATGTGGTGGACGTAAGTCAGGCTTGGCTCCTGTACCACAAAGCAAAGGAGCCTAAAGAGATAGCTGTCATTGAAGGGGCCGGCCACAGGCTGCGGTTGAACCAAGAGGCGATGGACAGCGCCTTGAAATGGCTGAAGAAAGAGGTACGCTCAGCTACTGGCTGAGCCGAAGAGGAAAACTCAAAGCAGCAGCCGCTGGCGGCACAAGAATCCGGGTTAGGGTCTAGTACCTTGGCAGGGTTGTTTTGTCCGAAAACGCCTGAAGCAGCACGAAGGAGGTAACGTAATGACAAAGATTGAGAAGACTGTTGTTATCAGAGCGCCGCTGGAAAAGGTATGCGCTTTTGCCGTGGACTGGCGAAACCTTAAGCGTTACTTCGTGTATGTCCATGAGGTGAAGCCGACGACTGAGAAAACTATAGGGGAGGGAGCCCGACTTGCCCTGAGAGTAAAGTTCCTGGGTCGGATGATGGACAGCGAATGGGAAGGCACCGAGTACATACAGAATGTGGGTTGGACGTTCAATGCGACACTCATGGGGAGAAAGGCGGTAAAGCGATGGCGCTTTGCCCCAGTGGATGACTCTACCCAGGTGACCTTTACTCTGGAGTATAAACCGTCGCCTCCTCTGATCGGCCAGATAATGGACATCGTATTGATCAGGCCGCAATGGAAAAGACTGTACAAACGGTCATTTCGAAAATTGAAAGAGATCATAGAGGCGGAAACGGCGACAGCACCTAAGACAGGCTAAAAGGCTTTGTTACGCTTCGCCCAAATTCGCCTATCGGCGACCTTCTTCTATCGGGGTGACATCATGCCCGCTGCCAAGCCGGCGTTCTCTGTTTGCCTATCGGCAGGCTGATGATGTGAGAAATGGTAGGAAAGTCCGCACGTTCCCCCTCCGCGGGGGGTTGAGTTCCTCTCCTCACCCTGTGACCTCCAGGAGAACTAAGTGCCTTGCTAGTGGCTTTCCTGCAAAGGAGAAAGAAGTGCCCCTCTTTAACAAACGCTTATTTTCTTAAGCTCGTTAAGCCCTGGAGGGGGCAGGTGAGCCAGACTCACCTGCCCCCTCCAGGGCCGAGTCTTTACCGTCCCGTTATGCCAGACTGTAGGAAGCAAGCTCCTGGGTCTCTGGGAGAGCATACGTGCCTGAGCTTATCTGCTTCACAAAGCTCATGACATCTGGAGACCACCACTCTGTCTTCACCACATTGCCAGCCACACTGTACTCTATCTTGTAGCAGTTAAAGATCCCTGCCGGCACCGTGATGGTTTCCATCCCCACTACCGCAACGCTGTAGCTGGTGGTGGATGGCGCCGCGAACGGGGGAGTCAGCACTATATACTCGTCGAGGGACCAGGTGTTACCTACAGTGAAGAAGCCAGGGGTACCGGCGGTATAGCTGTCAGTCATGGTTACCACCATCGGTGTGCCAAACGTGTTAGTCGCCAGCACCGCCGTATATTGGGCCAGGTTCACCTTGCTCCGCCAGGTCTCAGCGCCGGTCAGTATATAATTGGGGCCCTGGGCAGAGCGCTGCGGAGGCGCACTAAACGTGGTTGCGCTCTTATAGCAATCAACGGAGCCCACGG
>JBGOXA010000085.1:0-6814 GCA_041478915.1 Dehalococcoidia bacterium | reverse complement strand
TTGCTTTCCCATGGCGGTGGTGAGTACCTCCTTCTCCTTTTCTCAACAGAAAGAGTACTCGCTGCCGCTAACTGTTTCCACACCTTTTGATTGTACCTCAGATCAAGCGATACCGAGAAAGGTTGAGGATAAATGTGCCCACGTCGGCGCACTCTCTGAGATATGGCTTTGCCACCTACCTCGCCGAGAAAGGTGCCAATCCGGCTGCCATCCAAATCCTCCTGGGTCATGAGTCGTTGGCTACTACCAATCGTTACGTCCATGCCTCTGATAGATATGCTGAGGAGACCCACCGCAAGTACCATCCGGTTCAATCGACAGACAACTAACAGCTGCCACTGATTTACCTATTTACCGGACTGGGGGATGGCGAAACGATACAAATACCTCTGTGGATTATGTCAATTTAGTAGAATTGACACGCCAACCCGAAGTATCATACTATATATGTATACTTGTGACTGGGCATGAGACTCCATACCAAGTGTGCAATAAGCGCACCATTGCTACCGGAATTCACTTGCTTGTCAACCGGTCTTTCAGTCATTTAGCATCGAGTTGAGTCCCGGTAGTAATTTTGTTTGGTACCAAAACCTGGAAAAGGAGAGACAGGATGGTAGGCATAGTTTCATATGGTGGTTACATCCCAATGTACAGGCTGAGTCGAGATACAATTGCCTCTGTGTGGGGGAGGTCTCTGGGTCGGGGAGAAAGAGCTGTCGCCAACGCTGATGAAGACAGTATAACCATGGCGGTAGAAGCAGTGGTCGATTGTCTCACCGACATAGACCGAAAGACAGTGGACGGGCTTTATTTCGCCTCCACGACGCCACCGTACAAAGACAAACAATCAGCCAGCATAGTCAGGGCTGCTGCCGACCTTCGTGAAGACGCCAGCACCATAGACTTCGGCAATTCTTTGAGGGCCTGCACCAACGCTATCACTGCTGCCATGAACGCCATTAAGGCCGGAGAGGCTCACAGGATCATGGTGGTGGCTTCAGAGTGCCGACTGCCGGCTCCAAATTCGGACTTTGAGCCTACATATGGCGATGGGGCAGCCGCTTTCCTGCTGGGTGACTCAGATGTTGCTGCCAGCATCGAAGGAAGCTACACCATTTCCAGCGAGTTCATAGACATATGGCGCAAGCAGAACGACCTCTACGCCTGGGCCTGGGAGGATCGCTTCATCAAGGACGAGGGGTTCGAGAAAATCTTACCTCAAGCCGTAAAGGGGTTGATGCAGAAGTACAAACTGATCGCGAAGGACTTCACCAAGGCAGTCTTCTATGCCCCTGATGCCCGGTCGCACGCCACCATCGCCAGGAAAATCGGCCTAGACCCCAAGACCCAGGTGCAGCAACCCTTATTCGACTTGGTAGGTGATACGGGCTGTGCCTTTGCTCCTATGACCTTGGTGGCTGCTCTGGAGGAAGCCAAACCTGGCGACAAGCTACTCTTTGCCTCCTACGGTGACGGGGCTGATGCCTATGCCTTGCGAGTGACAGATCAGATCCAAAAGGTCAGGAACAGGCGAGGGATAAAGCGCCACCTGGCCTCGAAGATGAGTCTTTCCAATTATGGTGCTTACCTACAGATGCGCAATATGATGGAATGGGCGCCTACTCTGCGCCCGCCCCGCCGCTCTCCTCTCACCTTCATCTGGAGAGACCGCAAGATGTTCTATGCTCTCTACGGGCAGAAATGTAACAACTGCGGCCATATCCAGTACCCCAAACAGCGATTCTGCATTTACTGCCAGGCCAAGGACAACTTTGACGAGATAAGGCTCTCCGACAAGAAGGGCAAGCTTTTCACCTACAGCATAGATGAACGGGCAAGAGAGATAATACTGCCCCTCGTCAGAGCAGTGATCGACCTGGAGGGTGGCGGCAGATACTATTCTTCGCTGACCGACCGTGACCCTGAGAAGATCGATGTCGGTATAGATATGGAGTTGACCTTCAGGCTGGTTTTTGATGGAATAAGAGAGGGATCAGGCTTTCGCAACTACATGTGGAAGGCCCGACCTATAAGATGCTAGGAGATAGTTGAGATGGCAGAAAGCATAAGGGATAAAGTTGCTATTATCGGTATGGGTTGCCCCGCATGGGGTGAGAGATGGGAGGCGGACATCTTCGACCTCATTACAGAGGCCTGCTGCGAGGCTCTGGATGATGCTGGAGTAGAGCGAAACCAGATTGAAGCAGCCTGGGTGGCGTATTATATCAATGATAATGCCACCACCGGCCTGGTTGTCGCTCAAACGCTACAACTGCAACAGATACCCATTACCCGGGTGGAGAACGCCTGCGGCTCTGGGTCTGAAGCAATCCGGGGAGCTGCCTTGGGCCTGGCCTCCAAGCAATATGACCTCGTTCTGGCATTGGGATTCGAGAAACAGAAGGACGCTGGTTTCCCTGGGCTGATTACTTCGGGAGCCCCAGGAAAGGTCTACCCCATGTATGCGGCCGAGCAGGGTGCAGCGCCAGGACGCTATGCTATGGCAGCTACTGCCTACTTCCGCAAATATGGTCTGAGCAGGGAGGAAGGCAAGATTACGCTGGCAAAGATCTCGGTGAAGAGTCATCATAATGGTGCCCGGAACCCACGGGCTCACCTGAGACGAGAGATTACGTTGGAACAGGCGGTTAACGCCCCCATCATCGCCTGGCCGTTGGGACTATTCGACTGCTGTGGGGTAACCGATGGCGCGGCGGCAGCCATTATGTGTCGCACTGAAGATGTCAAGAAGTTCGCCGCCAAACATCCTCATGACTATGTGACCATCAAGGGTTTTGGCATTGCCGCCAGCCCAGGATGGGGAAAAGAGAGAGAGGACTACGACTTTACCTACTGGGATGCCACGGAAGCAGCGGCCAAGCAGGCCTATGCTCAGGCGGGGATAAAGAATCCTCGAAAAGAGCTGAGCCTAGCCGAGGTCCATGACTGCTTCTCCATTGCCGAGCTGATAGGAGTGGAATCCATGGGTATTTGCCAATACGGACATGGCAAGGAAGACGTGGACTCAGGTGCCTGGGAACAGGAAGGCGAGATACCAATAAACATCAGCGGCGGTTTGAAGTCTTTCGGGCATCCTATTGGTGCCAGTGGCTGTCGGGAAGTCTACGAATTCTATACCCAGTTCCAGGGTAAGGCAGAGGAACCATCACGACAACTGAAGGATGTGAAGTTTGGGCTGGCCCATAACCAGGGTGGTTTTCCAGGCCAGTTTGTTTGCGGCATCACTATTACCGGAGCACCAGACGTTTAGCTAGCAGAGAGAAACAAAAGGCGATAGACACTCTTGGCGACGATGTCTATCGCCTTTTGAATTTGTCCCCGGTATTTTGGGGGCAGAGGTCGAGTCCAATCCCCCATATTTGGCGCATTTGATCAAGGTTACATGCCCTAACTGCCGAAGGCAGGCCCTGCCACCGTCGAAGCCACCCCTCTGGACTGCGGTGCTCGAAACCGATCAGAAAGGCATATTCGTCTTTTCAGAGCCTCCGTCAACTTCCATTATCTTGCCCGTTACCCAACTGGCTGCCGGCGATGCCAAGTACAGAGCAGCTAGAGCAATATCTTCTACTTGGCCAAGTCTTTTCATTGGTGTCAGGTCGCACATTTTTTGTAACGATGGCTCGTCCAAGAAGGTACGCAAAGCGTGCGTCAATATGGACCCCGGGGCAATGGCATTCACTCTCACATCCGGGGCCAACTCAGCAGCCATAAGTTTTGTCATGAAGCTGAGGGCGGCCTTGACTGTACCATAAGCACTAAAGTTAGGCTGGACAAGCCGTCCTGCCGCTGAACTTATGTTGATGACACAACCCTTGCTCTCTTTCAGATGCGGCAGGCAGATACGCGTGAAGCTGAAGGCCGAAGTAACATTGAAATCAAAGTCCTCATTGAACTGCTCGCGGGTTGTCTGGGGGATCTGATTGGGCCAGGCCCCTCCTGCATTATTTACCACAATATCAATCCTGCCAAAGGCCTCCACGGTCTTGTCTGCCAGATTCTGCAATTTGATGTCATCCCTGACGTCACATGGAACTGCGATGGCTCGCACGCCAAAAGCTTTTGCTTTTTCTGCACTAGCTTGGACGTCTTTCTCTGTCCTCGCCGTGAAGACAACGTTGGCTCCGGCTTCGGCAAAGGTAAGTCCGATGCATTGTCCTATACCTCTACCTGAGCCTGTTACGACTGCCACCTTGCCAGTCAGTCTGAATTTGTCAGCCAGCATTTTCCCTCCTTCATTTTATGGGCGCAAGCCCTCTCAGTAGCAGGCTAAAAGAAAGACCGAAAAGCAGTAGGTCTAACCAACCTGAGGGAGGCTTCTTTAGTCCTTCCATCTCCTGCCCCTGGCTACAGCAGCAGCCAGTGGTGCCACGACAAGCCAGATCGCAATGGTGATGAGCATAGCCTTGGTGTAGGATATAGTTGCTGCACCAAAGTCTGGTGCGATGATGCCCCAGAAAATCATGGTAAGCCAGGCACAGAAGAAAAAGCTAAGACCAGCAGCAGGAATAAGGAAGAAAGACAAGCAACACATTAGATGCTCCTTTGGCAGAGTATTATGTCAACCATCGTCTCAATGTGTACATCATAGTATGCCATAAACCAGGGAGGCATGCCAGTGGCTAATCACATGAAGGTATTTATTTAGCATTGCAATGAGCCCGGTTCGGAGAGGTCTAAAGAGACCCCTCCTCGCACGATGAAAGAAGGGGACTATTTGTGTAAGCGGCGTTAGTAGTTTGAAGCCCCTATTTCCTCCATCTTCCCAGTTACCATGAATACCACGCGTTCGCAGACATTGGTGCACCGGTCGGCAGCACGCTCAAGGTTGTGGGCGACCCAGATGAGGCGGGTGGCGCGGTTGATTGTTTTTGGGTCAACCATCATGAAGGTAAGGAGCTCGCGAAATACCTGGTTATAGAGACTGTCCACCACATTATCCATGCTGACAACCCGCTTTGCCAGTTCCACATCACGGGCGATGAAGGACTTGAGACTTTCATTTATCATTTCAATGGTTATCTCTGCCATCCGCGGGATGTCAATCAGAGGTTTCAAGGGCGGCTCGTCGCCAATCATGATTGCAAGCTTGGCAATCCCTTCAGCATAGTCGCCTATTCGTTCTAGTTCCGTTATGATGCTGAGGATAGCCACAATGACACGCAGGTCACTCTCCCCAGGCTGCTGGGTAGCAATGAGGCGTATACACTTGTCTTCTATGCTAAACCGCTGCTGATTGATTTTGGTGTCATCAGCAATTACCTGGTGTGCCAGAGCCAGATGCTGCTTTTTCAATGCTTCAATAGAGCGGTCCATCGCCTTTGCCGCCATATTTCCCATAGTCACAATTTCGCCTTGAATTTCCTGCAGAAGTTTATGAAAAGTTGTACTTGTTTCCATAGTTATCGCCTCCCCGTCTAATTAGCCAAATCTACCTGCGATATGGTTCGGGCATACACCTCTTCGATAATGCTTGCATTATACACTCCAACGCGGCCAAGGATAAACTCATGGCCGCTTGTCCCACCAGATTGAGTGGTGAGACAGGTTTGGCCTAAAGGCTCAGGCATACCTCAGAGCCACACCTTCCAGTATGTTGGCTACATCCTCACACCTGTCGATGGCAGTCTCCATGTGCTGGTAAATCTCGCGCCACTTAATGAGGTGAGCAATATCTGTTGAGTCAGCAAAAAGCTCAGCCAATGCTGAGCGATGCACGCTGTCTCCCACGTTCTCTAAACGATGAATCTCCACACACCGCTTCAGAAGCTGGTCTCGATCAATGCGGTCATGCATTTCAGATATCGCTCTTTCCACTTCAACAACTGCCTGCACAGCAATATCCGCCATTTCATTGGCCCTACCAGTGGGGCGCTCTATTTTGTAAAGCAACATAGCATCAGCCGCCGAGTGGATAAAGTCAGTTACATCGTCCAGGGAATGAGCCAGCAGAGCAATATCCTCCCGATCAAATGGGGTAACAAAGGTGCGGTGTAATTGCGCCATAATCTGGTGAGTAATAGCATCCCCCTGGTGCTCCAGGTCAGTTATTACCCCTACTCTTTCCCTGACATTTTCCCAGATAAACACCATATCTCTTAGCTGCTGGGCTATCTTAACCGCGTTCTGGGCACTCTGCTCAAAAAGGACAAAGAATTTCTCCTCTCTAGGAATAAGGGACAGCTTAGACAACGAGAGCCCCCTTTTGCCAGCAGAACGAACAAGGAAGCAAGGCAGTAGAGTTCAAATGCACAGGAGAGAAAAAACTAATGGTCATTGACGAAATAGTTAGACTCATTGAATGGTACGAGGGTAGAGTGCCCGACGTCGGGCACTCTACCCGAGCGAGTCCTTCCTTGCTTTCGACTGTCAATATAAACTCTCAATGACCATTAGACTGCTTCTGGCTCATTCTAGACTAGGGCCTAGCTGATAGTCAACAACCAGACCAATCCTTGACACCCACGTCTCCCGAAGCGTAGACTCTTCATCAGGAAATTGGCTTCTGGAGGTTTGCATGGATTTTCGCTTCAGTGAAGAGGACGAGAAGTTCAGGCAAGAGGTCCTTGAATTCATAAAACGAGAGATGCCGCCTGACTGGACGGGAACAGGTCTTCTCCAGGAAGCAAAAGATGGGGCGGAGTGGGAATTCTCACGTGGCATGCTGCGTAAGTTGGGAACTAAGGGATGGCACTCTTTGTCCTGGCCCAAGGAATACGGAGGGCAGGGATCGGTCTCCAAGCAGTTCATCCTCAGTGATGAGATGTACTACCATGAGCTGCCAGGGGTGGAC
>JBGOXA010000264.1:0-3155 GCA_041478915.1 Dehalococcoidia bacterium | reverse complement strand
TCTCCTGGCTTGAGGCCTCGGCATGATTCCTCTTTGGCCTTGGCAATGTCCTTGCCGTCAACTACGTCTTGAAGCTTCAGCCCATCGGCTTTCAAGACGCTGTATATGTATCTACAGCCTCTTGAAGGCAAGATGAGTTGTGTATTGGTGTACCGCTGGGAGAGCCGTTAACGCTTCTAACCGGCTGCGCCGTGCCTGCAAGATGGTAGCTTGGCGTCGCAATGGGAAAACGCGTTTCTTGCCCCACCGGCAATCTTAGGCTACAATAGGCCTGCGGTAAGACATGGCTTTGGACGATATCTTCCATCCGCGCTCGATTGCTGTTGTTGGTGCCAGCTCCGGACCGCTTAATATCCACAGCCAGATGTTCCTGGACAACCTGCTTCACTTTGAATATGAGGGCAAGATCTATCCGGTAACCCCCAAATTCGATCAGATATCAGGGCTGAAAGCCTATCCTAGTGTGCGGGATATTCCTGGGCCGGTGGACCTTGTCACCTCGCTTATCCCCGCCGCAGTTACCCCCCAGCTTCTACAGGATTGCGTGACTAAAAAAGTGAAGGCTGTACAGCTATTCACCGCTGGCTTCGACGAAACAGGTGAGCAAGAGGGGAGCAGATTGCAGGAGGAGTTAGTCAGGATCGCTCGCAGCGGTGGCGTCCGCATCCTTGGTCCCAACTGCGTCGGGATATACTGTCCCGAGTCCCGCATCAGCTTTGCCTCTGACTTTCCCAGAGAGGCTGGCAAGGTAGGCTTCATTAGCCAGAGTGGAGGCTATACCTATCTTGCTGTTCGGATGGGGGCCGTGCGTGGGCTGCGGTTCAGTAAAGTGGTAAGCTACGGCAATGCCAGCGATATCAACGAAAGCGACTTGCTGGAGTACCTGGCCCACGACTCTAAGACCGAGATCATTGCCGCTTACATCGAAGGGATCAGGGATGGACAGCGCCTGCTGAAAGTCCTTGCTGAGGCCGCGGCAGAGAAACCAGTAGTCCTCATCAAGAAGGGACGCACCGAAGCCGGCAGCAGGGGTACAAGGTCGCATACCGGAGCCCTAGCTGGAGATGACAAGGTATGGGACGCAGCTCTCAGGCAGGCTGGCGTCATCCGTGTAGAAGATGTCGAGGAGATGGTGGATGTACTGGTAACCTTCCTCTTCATGCCGCTCCCTCGCAGCAGGAAGGTGGCTGTGGTGGGTGCGGGCGGGGGGGCCAGTGTCCGGGCCTGTGACGAATGCGAGGCTGGTGGGCTAACCCTTCCCCCTATCCCTGATGAAATGAAGACGGAGCTCAATCAGGTTGTTCCCCTTGCTGGCAGCATGTTGAGAAATCCGGTCGACGTGCTGGCGGAGCCCCACGGCAGTACCATGTGGGTGCCTGTATTGAGAGCGCTCGATAGCTGGGATGAAGCAGATATGCTCCTGTGGCAGTTCTCTCCAGAGATGGAGCCTATTAAGGGAGATGCTTTCCAGCATTACGTCATCGAGATCAGGAGCGGCATGCTCGATGTGTTCAAAGCGGTTCAGAAGCCGAAAGCCGTGGTTGTTCATTCGGTAGAAAGTCTCTATGGGCTGAAGGAGCTAGATGCCATACGGACGAGGTGTGCGGAGAACCGGATAACTTTCTATCCCTCTGTCTACAGAGCAGCGCGGGCTATCAGCAGGTATATCGATTACAGTGAACGGCGAGAGCGCCGGGCGGCGAAATCTTAGTCGACTGACCACCTACCGTGATGGCCCTGCTCCTGTGTTCGCTTATGAGGGAGCCGGCGCAAAGGTATTCTGCGAAAGGAGTCAATACTATGAAACCATGCGGTGTCAATAGGGTGACGATAGCAGTGAGAGACCTTGAAAAGGGAATTGCCCTCTACTCGAAGCTTCTCGGCGCTACCTTCCATGATCAGAGCATTCCGGCGCAGCCCTTCGGCCTGAGATGCGCCATTAGCTGGGATGCGGGGATAGAGCTGGTTGCTCCGCTGCCGGGGCGCGACAGCTTTGTCTCCAGCTTCCTGGAAAAACATGGAGAAGGCCTGATGGGGGTGGTCTTTACGGTGGACGATGTTGAAGAGTGTTGTGCCGTGGCAAAGGAGATGGGGATCAGCGTCATAGCCTTGATTGCAGACTACGACCAGAATCAGATAGACGCGTACCTCCAAGGCAGGTTCAAAAAGTATAAGGAATACATGCTCAATCCGGCTGACACTCTTGGCGTTGGGCCCGTCATAGGTCAGATAGAACCAAGGTAGACAATGGGCGTTAACAGCCTGCGCTCCGCGCCTTTTCGCTAGCAGCCCGCTTGACTAATTGAGCCTGGAAAGGCTCTCCGGCAGCAAAGAGCTTTTGGAAGCGCAGTTGCTCGACTTATTGGCGAGCGCCTAAGGCGACTGCCTCATTAGTAAGGCAAATTAGAGGATTGGGAAGTTTTGCTCAGGTCCTCCTCCCCCGAACCGATATAGGCTAAAGCAATGGATAGCCGCTAAATTCTTCGCGGGCGTGCCGTCCACAAGCGCTCAGCTTGTGGATAATAAGAGACGACATCATAGTATCACAGTGAACTACTGCTCTGCTCTCCTAGAGGGGTTTCCATTGCGGTTTGCGGCCCTCCTGAAATGCCTGCCTAGCTTCCTCCATGTTGTCAGTGAACACGCCCAGCACCTGAGTTCGGTTTTCTAGCTCAATAGCATGACGTAGACTCGGTGCGTCAAGATTTGTCCAAAGCCCCTGTTTTGTCATCCACACGCCGTATTCACTGTTTTCCCGGATAAGTTCGGCGGTCTCGAGTGCGCAGTCCATCAATTGGCCATCGGGCACCACCCGGTGGACCAATCCGATTCTCTCGGCCTCTTCGGCCCCCAAAATGCGTCCGGTCAGCATTAGCTCCGCCGCCCTCCCCGCGCCCACTATGCGCGGTAGCAGATAGCTGGTCCCCACATCACATGACGAGAAGGCCAACTCTGATGAACACAGCGCCAAAACGGGCTGACTCTGAAGCAACGCGTATGTCGGAGTGAAGGGCAATGGCTAATCCACCCCCGACTGCCGCCCCGTTCACGGCAGCTACGACTGGCTTCTGCAGTTCGCGAATGAGTAGCATTAGGTCCACGAGTTCCTCTTGGTACTTATAGGCGACACCCAACCGACCGTACCCCTCGGCCCG
>JBGOXA010000192.1:0-4284 GCA_041478915.1 Dehalococcoidia bacterium | reverse complement strand
CCAACTGTCTCCCGAAGAGAGAGATCGCGCCAGGGTGAACCCGCGCCCACCCAACCGTAATCCGAACGGACTTCACTCACTCACGTACTGAAGATGCCAGGCGCGAAGTTGAGCACACCACGGCTACATCAAGAAGACGGTCTTGGGCTCAGCGTAGCTTCTACTTGCATCTGTTGGCTTCCACGCCAGAAGGTGATTTGCACCGTGTCTCCTGACTCGTGGCTTCGTATGGCGTCTACCAGTTTACGATTACTGGTGATTTCCACACCACCAAAGCTGACGATGACATCGCCACTCTGCAACCCTGCCTTAGCTGCCGGGCTATCAGTGGCTACTTCAACCACCAGCGCGCCCGAATCAACAGAGATTTGATACTGAGGTAGAGATGATTTTATGGCCGGAGTCACAGTAAGGATGCTCACTCCAAGCCAGGCAGCAGCCACACCCTCTTTCGTAATCAAATCGTTCACCACCGGGATAGCCGTATCAGTGCTTATGGCAAAGCCAATATTCTCCGCCTCAGCCGCAATGGCTGTATTGATGCCCACTACCTGACCGGCCATGTTCACCAGCGGTCCGCCGCTGTTTCCCGGGTTAATAGCAGCATCGGTTTGGATGATGTCATCCAGCACGACATCTTCCGATATCCGAATGGAACGTCCCAGATTGCTTATCACGCCCTTCGTCCAGGTAGCACCTCCCGGTAAAGCCAGAGCATTGCCGACAGCCACCGCATCCTCAAGCACTTCGAGCTTCTCCAGCGAATTGCTCAGAAAATGGGCAAAGGGAAGATCCTCATTCGGTGTAATCTCTACCACCGCCAGGTCGGTCCAGGGGTCTGTCGCCCATTTGACGGCATCGAAGGTGCGCCCGTCGCTCAGTGTCACCTTTACACTTCTGGCACCCTCAACTACATGGTTGTTGGTCACAATATAGCCATGAGGGTCAATAATAACTCCACTCCCGGCACCTTGCTTCGGCACAGGCTGGAAGAACACATCGCGATCTATCCACTCCGTAACAATAGACACTACCGTTGGCGCTATCTTTTCTACCAATTGACTGTCGCTGAGTGGCAGCCCTACCTCTTCATCAACGTAAACCGGCGTCCAGCCCGGGGAAATAGGCCCGCCGGAGGCATTTGACTTGCTATCGCGGCCGAGACAGGCTGAGCTGATCAGCAAGCCCATAACCAGGAACGCAATCAGGATATATCTCAGTTTGCCCATCTCCCACCTCCAGCCAAATTATAGCACTTTTGATCAACAGTGGAAGTGAACCTGAAGGCTAAAAGCAGAAGTTTTCGCCTGCTTAGGGAACAAGGATAACTGGCCCAGCTACTACCCTGGCTGCATCTCTGGAGATATCAAGCAACGGTGAAGGATGGAAGAAAAGGAAGAGCACACCCAGGCAGGCGATACCCAGAGCAAACCGAAGGGGCCAACTGGATGGAACGACCTTCTCTGAAGCTGGTGCCGCAAACCAGGTTACCCTTATCACCCTGAAGTAGTAGTATGCCGATATTGCCGTGTTAATGACAGCGATGACTACCAGCCAGGTCAAGCCCTGGTGCACCGCAGAATTGAAAAGATAGAACTTGGCTAAGAACCCAGCGGTAGGCGGAAGGCCAGTAAGAGAGACGAGACAAAGAGTCAAGGCCAGCGAGAGAAGCGGCGCACGGGCGCCTGCCCCTGCGTAGTCCTGAATCAGATCACTCTTTACCTTGTTGGAGATGGCAATCACTGCGAAGAAGACGCCCAGATTAGCCAGGGCATAGCAGCCGATGAAAAATATCAGCCCTGTGGGACCAAACATGACGGTGTCACCATTCTCGGCCAGCCTGGTCACTGCTGCCAGACCAACCATCAGATACCCCGCCTGAGCGATGCTGCTATAAGCCAGCATTCGTTTGATATTAGTCTGAGAGATGGCCACCACATTGCCCAGGGTCATGGTGATGGCAGCCAAGACGGCGAAGATCATGGCCCAATCGGAAAGTATCTGGTGTGCTCCAAAAGCCTCAAAGAATACCCGCAGGATAACCACAAATCCCGCCGCTTTGCTGGCCACGGAAAGGTAGGCCGTGACCGGAGTGGGGGCACCCTCGTAGACATCGGGCACCCACATCTGGAAGGGGACGGTGGCAATCTTGAAACCGAACCCCCCAATCAGAAACACCAGGGCCAGGAGCAGTGCCGGATTATCACTCACACTCATGCCCGAAAGCGCAGTGCGAATAGCCCCGAGCTTCGTCTCGCCGCTAATCCCAAAGATAAGACCCATTCCAAAAAGCAGCAGAGCAGAGGCAATTGCCCCCAGAAGCAGGTACTTCAATCCCGCTTCAGTCGATTTGGAGTCCTTCAAAAAGGCAGCCAGAGCGTAGAGCGATATGCTAGTCAGCTCTAAAGAAACATAGATGGCAATCAAGTCCCTGGAGGCTGCCATGACCATCATCCCAGCCACGGAAAGAAGGATCAGAGCATAATACTCCCCCTGAAACCGCGAGAACTTGGCAACATAGTCTCTAGAAGCCAGGATTACCAAAATGGCCGCGCCAGCGAAGATAAAATTGAAGAAAAGGGCAAGGTCGTCTACCGCCAGCATCCCATTAAAAAGGGAGTCCGGTGCCTCCCGCCACAAAGCAGCGCTGGCTCCCAAAGACCCCAGCAGACCGACAACGCTAACAGCCGCCAGCATCCCCTTTTGGCGAACAAACAGGTCGAGCAGGATCACTACTACGGCGAAGCCAGCGACAATGATCTCCGGAGTCATCAGATAATAGTTCAATTGCCACCTACCGAGACGATATTGGCTATCTGAAGCAACCTCTTCGTATCGTCATGCAGCTCAGCCCAAATCGCCGGCACTTCTTCCTTTGGAACCCAAATAGCCTGCCCCACGTCACTGGCCGGCTTTAGCTCCCCTCCTACCACCTCAGCCAGATAATCGATGTAAATAACATGCAAGTTCGTCTCTTCCCCTTCTTTCACTACCCTATCAAAGGGAATCAATGGAACACGCAGTTTTATTTCCAGATTGGTTTCCTCTCTCACTTCCCTCACAATTCCTTCTTCAATCGTTTCACCCAGCTCCAGCTTTCCGCCAGGACAAATCCACTTCCCCTTCCAGAAACCGCCCCTTTCCTCGACATGCTTCACCAATAGTACCCTCCCCCTACCATCCTCAATAACCGCCCCCACAGCCACCATCACTTCTACCATGTCCTTTTTGCTACCCTCATATCGATTTTCCCCGTTAACCCACTAGTGCCACTCCGTGAGTTCCCAAGGTTATGACATCGGTCAAGACCTTGGGATAGATGCCAATCAACATGATTACCAGAACCAGAGCAAAGATAGGGAGCTTCTCCACCAGATCGGCATCCTGCACGTGGTGATACTCCGCCTTTGGCTCACGGTAGAAGACCCTTTCTATCATCCACAAGATGTAGCCAGCAGCAAGAACAACGCCAAGCAAGCCCACGATAGTGTAGATTCTTATGCCTTCGACGGCAGTGCTGCGGAAAGCGCCCAGGAAGGTCAAGAACTCAGCGGCAAACCCTGCGGTGCCTGGTAGTCCCAGCGAAGCCAGTCCAGCTACACTGAAAACCACCACGATAACGGGCATCTGCCTGGCCAGCCCACCGAGAGAAGGGATATGACGAGTGTGAGCCTTCTCATAGATCAGACCGCACATGGCAAAGAGGAGACCGGTAATTATCCCGTGGGCGAACATCTGTAGAGTAGCCCCGGTAAGGCTGAGATGCCCCAAGGCAAAGATGCCCAATAGCACGTAGCCCATGTGGCTGACGCTGCTGTAGGCAATCAGCCTCTTCAGGTCCGTTTGCCGCAAGGTGAGCGCCGCCCCGTATAGCACCCCAACCACCGCAAAAACGACAATGACGGGGGCGAAATCCTGGGCCACCCCCGGGAAGATGCTGACGCAGGCCCGGATCATGCCATAGCCGCCCATCTTCAGCAGCGAACCAGCCAGCATAACGCTAACCGCCGTCGGGGCATCAGTATGCGCATCCGGCAGCCAGGTGTGGAGCGGCACCACAGGCAGCTTTACTGAGAAGCCAGCCAGCAACAGGGCAAAAGCGGTCGACAAGTATGGTATGAGGTCCGCATTGAGGCCGGCATCGCGCAAGGCTATCATGTCGAAAGCCGACGCTCCGGCGGGAAGCTGTGGCGATGCTTTGAAATACAGGAGCAAGATTCCGGCCAGCATCATAGCGCTGCCGAAGATAGTGTAGATGACGTACTTCATGGCAGAGTAGTCTTT
>JBGOXA010000190.1:0-4314 GCA_041478915.1 Dehalococcoidia bacterium | reverse complement strand
GCCGCTGTCGAAGAACAAGCTGATCCGAAACAGGATGGCGGATGTGGTCATTCAGCAGGAAGTCGCCCGGAATATGGGCTTCAAGCTGAACCACCTGGCGCTGACCGGCGGGAACGTAGTCAGCACGGCCAACGCCGTCAAGATCCGGGGCGGTATCACGACTCAGCGCGTGGCTCAGGTGGGCATGCAGATCATGGGGCTTTATGGGCAGCTCGGACCCGTGGGTGGCAACTGGAGACAGATGGATCCGACGAAGGACAAATGGGCCAGGCTGGGAGGCAGAATGAAGCATCTCTACCTGAGCACAGTGTGCAATACGATCGCTGCTGGCACTACCGAGGTAGCCCGCAACGCCATAGCCACCATGGGTTTAGGCCTGCCCAGGGAACCCAGGCCACAACAAAAGAAGTAATCCACGTTAGAAAGGGGAGAAGAAATGGATTTATCCTTCAGTGAAGAGCAGGAGATGTTATGGAAGTCGGCCCGCGACTTCTTGGCTAACAAATGCCCCAAGACCCTGGTTCGCCAGATGGAGGAGGACGAGAAGGGCTATGTCCCTGAACTGTGGAAGGAGATGGCCGACCTGGGATGGATAGGACTTCCTTTCCCTGAAAAGTATGGTGGCGGTGGTTTCACCTTCCTCGACCTGGTAATCCTTCTGGAAGAGATGGGCCGCGCTTGTCTCCCCGGACCCTTTCTGTCTACCGTGGTGCTGGGCGGTCTGCCCGTTGCCAAATGGGGAACAGAGCAGCAGAAGCAGAATATTCTTCCTAAGATATGTAAGGGTGAGGCTATTCTTACCCTGGCCCTGACGGAGCCCAGCGCCAGATACGAGGCTATCTCTGTCCAGGTCAAGGCGAAGCCCGAAGGGGACCATTATGTCATCAGTGGCACCAAGCTTTTTGTCCATGATGCCCACATTGCCAACTATGTCATCATTGCTGCCAGGACCGCAGACTCAGCCAACCCGGAAGACGGCATCACCCTGTTTATTGTAGATGGCAAAAGCCCCGGAATAACCACCTATCTCCTCAGGACCATCGCTGGGGATAAGCAGTGCGAGCTTACCCTGAACAAGGTGAAGGTGCCCAAGGCGAATATCCTCGGCCAGCCAAATCAGGGCTGGGGCATAGTGAAAGAGGTTATGCAATGGGCCGCTCTGGCCAAGGCAGCCGAGATGATGGGCGGTGCCCAGCAAGTTCTGGAAATGACCGTCCAATATGCCAAGGATAGAGTCCAGTTCGACCGTCCCATCGGTAGCTTCCAGGTCATCCAGCATTACCTGGCCGATATGTCCATCGATGTTGATAGCTCGCGGGTCAGCCTGCACAAGGCCGCCTGGATGCTGAGCGAAGGGATTTCCTGCACCAAGGAGATTTCTGTGATCAAGGGGTGGCTAAGCGAGGCTTACCGCAGGGTGACGGCGCAAGCACATCAGATTCACGGTGCCATTGGCTTTACCAAGGACCATGATCTGGAGCTTTACTTCAGGAGAGCCAAGGCGGCCGAGCTTTTCTTTGGTGACGCTGATTTCCATCGCGAGATGGTCGCCCAACAACTAGGAATGTAGCCCGGGTAGCGGGAAGGAGAACCATGGACTTTCGCTACACTGACGAGGAAGAAGCTTTTCGGAAAGAGGTACAGGCCTTCATTAAGGAATCAATGCCGCCTGGTTGGCTAGGAGTAGACCCTGGCCCTGAGGAAGAGGCTAGGGAAGACGTCTACCCGCTGGCACAACAGATGTGGCGCAAGATGGGCCAAAAGGGTTGGGTAGGTCTGAGCTGGCCCAAGGCATACGGCGGTCAGGAAGCCCCGCTATGGAAGGAAATGGTCCTGCTGCAGGAGCTGGCCTATCGTGGCCTACCAGGGATGGACCTTGCCATAGCAGAAGCCGATCTGATCCTAAACTTCGGCACTGAGGAGCAAAAACAGAGGTTTATACCCCCGATTACCCGTGGCGAGGTAAAGTGGGCCATAGGGATGAGCGAGCCTAACGCCGGCTCGGACACCTTCGCTGTCCAGTTAAGGGCGGTAGAGGAGAAGGACTGTTTCATTCTCAATGGGCAGAAAATCTGGTCCAGTGGCGCCCACCATGCTAATTATGAGGTGGTCTACGCCCGGACTGATCCTGAGAATAAGCATATGGGCCTCAGTGTCTTCATAGTCGATCTGGCGAGCCCAGGCATCACCATGCGCCGGATAACCCAAATGACCGGCATCCCTGCCTTTTGCGAGGTGTTTTTTGACAATGTCAGGGTTCCCAAAGAGAACCTCCTCGGCGAGAAGAACGGGGGATGGCAAATCCTGCTGCATGCCTTTGGTGGTGAGCGAACCTACGGGCTGTTTGCCATCTACAACGCCAAACGATACCTGGAGCAACTGGTTCAGTACTGCAAGGAGACCTACGTCGATGGCCAGCCCCTGAGCAATGACCCTCTCCTTCGAAATAGACTGGCACAGATGACCATTGAGGTCGAGGTGGGATGTAACTTGGGCCACGAGTTGAGCTGGCAGGCAACCCAGGGACAGCCGACCGTAAAGTCAAGTTCCCAGATCAAGGTACACGGTGCTGCTGTAGCCCAGCGCGTGGCCAATTTAGGGATGCAAGTCCTGGGGCTCTATGGGGCACTGCATGAGGACTCCAAGGTGGTCAGGCTTGGCGGCAGGTTCAGCCACGAATATCTGAGCACGGTGGCCTCCAGCCTGGCAGGCGGTACCACTGAGAATTCAAAAAATCACATCGCCGGCAGGGCGGGGTTAGGATTGCCCAAGAAGTAGCTGGAGAGAGCTATCCGAAGATAGCTGTCTAGCTATGTGGAGTTGGTGGATGGTCGGGTTTATCGAAGGCCAGTATCAGGACTATTGCTCCCAGGATTCCGGCATGGAGAAGTCCATTGCCGAGCCAAGCAGTGGTTTCAATAGCAAGATCACAGCTCGCGAGTTGCAGTATCAGCTAGTACCTCGGAAAGGAGGGTGATGGACTTTCGTCTCGCCAGGGATGAAGAAGCCTTTCGAAAGGAAGTCCAGGATTTTCTTGCTGAAGCGCTGCCAGATGACTGGCTTGGCGTGGACCCTGACGGGCATAGCGAGCAAGCAGACGAAAAACTCCACCAGTTTGACCTCCAGATACGGCGCAAGCTGGCCGCCAAGGGCTGGCTGGGTCTCCAATGGCCGAAGAAATACGGAGGCCACGAGGCCCCGATTATGAAGCGGTTCATCCTGGAGCAGGAGTTGATCTATCGGGGAGCGCCCTACTGGGCACTCTCTGCTGCTCTGATGATAGGAGACTTCATCTTGCAATTTGGCACCGAGGAACAAAAGGAAAGGTTTCTGTTGCCTATCGCCCGCGGGGAGGTGCAGTGGGCAGTAGGAATGAGTGAGCCAAATGCTGGCTCAGACCTGGCCAGTCTCCAGTTGAGGGCAGTAGAGCAGGAGGACTGTTTTGTCCTCAACGGGCAAAAGACCTGGCAGACCGGGGCTCACTATGCTGATTGGGCCACAGTGTATGCCCGGACTGACCCTGACGCTCCCAAGCATAAAGGTATTACCACCTTTCTGGTAGACCTGAAGAGCCCAGGGATCACCATGCGTCGCATTCCGCAAATGACCGGCCATCCGGCCTTTTGCGAGGTCTTCTATGATAACGTCAGGGTTCCCCAGGAGAACGTTCTGGGGGAGAAGAATGGGGGTTGGAGAGTAGCCCTCTTCGCCGTGGCTACCGAGAAGAACTTCGGGCACTGGCTTATTAACAGTGGCAGGCGTGATTTTGAAATGCTGGTGCAGTATTGTAAAGAGACCTACGTCGATGGTCAGCCCCTTAGCAAGGACCCCCTCCTTCGAAGCAGGCTGGCACAGTTGGCTATTGAGATCGAAGTGGGACGCAGTCTGGGCTTGAGGTTGAACTGGATGGCCACCAAGGGAATGCCAATCATAGCTGAAGCCTGTCAGATGAAGCCCTTTGGCGGCAGTATTCTCCAGCGTCTGGCTAATCTAGGTACTCAAATCCTGGGGCTCTACGGGCAACTGGATGAGCAGTCCAGGTGGGCAAAGTTGCGGGGCAGAATGAAGTATCTCTGTCTGGCTTCTGCAGCTATGACCATCGAGGGCGGTACCAACGAAGCGTCTAAGAACACTGTGGCCAGTGTCGGACTGGGCTTGCCCAGAGGATAGACGCGCTAAACACTATCAGGGAGGGAGAAATGGATTTATCCTTCAGTGAAGAGCAGGAGATGTTATGGAAGTCGGCCCGCGACTTCTTGGCTAACAAATGCCCCAAGACCCTGGTTCGCCAGATGGAGGAGGACGAGAAGGGCT
>JBGOXA010000327.1:0-2637 GCA_041478915.1 Dehalococcoidia bacterium | reverse complement strand
CGTCGGTTGATCTCGTCATTGCTACCGAGGATGGGTCAGACGGGCAAAGGGGTGCCATAACCGATCTCCTCGGTGATTTTGTCAACTGGGCTGACCAGGTCTTTGCTTGCGGGCCTCTTCCCATGTATCAGTCGATGTCAGCTTGTGGTTTTGGCGGACCGAAGTCGGTCCAGGTCTGTCTGGAGACAGCCATGGCTTGTGGATTAGGAGCTTGCTATGGTTGCACCGTAAAGACTAAGAGAGGCTTGCGGCAGGTGTGCCAAGATGGGCCCGTATTTGAACTGGACGATATCCTTTGGTAAAGGGGGTAATGTGATGGTACAAAGCAGAAGGCTGAGGATCAAAACTGAGGGGAATTGTGACATCATAGACATAACTGGGCAAGTGGCCAAGCAAATTGACGATTCTGACATCAATAGCGGGATTGTGACTGTCTTTGCCGTCGGCTCAACGGCCGGAGTCTGTACTATTGAGTACGAGTCTGGTCTATTGTCGGATTTCAAGGCGATGTGGGATAGGGTCATTCCGGTGGGCCTTGGCTACCAGCACGACCGAGCCTGGGGTGAGGGCAATGGCCACTCCCACCTGCGGGCCTCTGTGGTCAGTCCCTCTCTCACGGTGCCTTTCAACGACAAGAGGATGGCTCTCGGCACCTGGCAACAAATTGTGTATGTTGATTTTGACAATCGGCCCAGGTCAAGGGAGATAGTACTACAAATTATGGGGGAGTAGGAGACGCGCTTACTGTGCCCGGCTAGAAGCTGGAGGCGGCAATGGCGGATGAGTCTGGAGCGCTGAGCCTCTGGCGAGATCGCAAACGATTGGTCACTGCGGGTGGGCTGCGGCCTCACTCGGGAATCATTTGACACCAAAGCAAAAATTTGCCTAAATTAACGTGTGCCAGACCTAGAATTCCTGTTCAATCCCAGGTCAGTAGCTGTTGTTGGCGCCTCTTCCAACCCTGACTCTCTGGCAAACCGAAACTTTCTGCGACCGCTATTGGCGCTTGGCTATCAGGGGAGAATCTACCCGGTCAATCCTCACCACAGTGAGATCATGGGCTTAAGAGCCTATGCCAGCATTCTGGATATACCTGAAGAAGTGGACAATGTGGTCTGTGCTATTCCTGCCTCCTTGACGCCGAAGCTCATGGAGGATTGTGTAAAGGCAAAGGCAAAAGCGGTTACGTGTTACAGTGCGGGCTTTAGCGAGACGGGAGAAGAGGAAGGCCTGAGGTTGGAAAAGACGATAGTCGAGATTGCCCGCCGAGGTGAGGTGCGTATCATAGGGCCAAACTGTCTTGGGGTACATCATCCTGAGGTGGGCCTGACTTTTGAACCTAATAGTTCCAAGGATAGTGGGCCTGTTAGCTTCCTCTCTCAAAGTGGGGGGAATGCCCGGGAATTGATCCTGATTGCCACAGAACGGGGTATTCGGTTCAGTAAAGGCATCAGCTACGGAAATGCCTCTGATCTGAATGAGGCAGACTTTGTGGAATACTTTGCTGGTGATAAGGATACCAAGGTTATCGCAGCTTATATCGAGGGAATAAAGGAGCCGCAAAGGTTTCTTAGGATGCTGGCAAAGGCGGCCGGGGAAAAGCCTGTCATAATCCTTAAAGGAGGGAAAACCGGGGCAGGCACAAGGGCAGTGACCTCACATACCGGCGCTTTGGCCGGAAGGAGGGGAATATGGGATATTATTTGCCGACAGGCCGGGGTAACGCAGGTTGGCAGCCTTGAGGAATTGGCAGACGATATTCTGGCATTTTCGTACTTGAAGCCGCCTCGGGGTAGAAGAGTGGGTATCGTTGGGGTAGGTGGGGGGGCGAGTGTCCAGGCAGCCGACGACTGCGAGGCGATCGGACTCACCGTGCCCCCCTTGCCACCTGCCCTAGTCCACGACCTACGGCAGTTTACACCACAGGCGGGGGTTGGTCTCGGCAATCCGATAGACACCTCCGCAGACGTGTACTGGGACCCGGTTTTGTTTGCCAAAACTATCAGGCTGGTCGCTGGCTTTGACGGAGTTGATGTTCTATTCATAGTGTTGGGACTTATCTATGCTGCTAAGCACAAGATTGGAATGGTGGAAGAGCAGGTTAAGGCTCTTATCGAAGCGGGCCAGGAAACCGATAAGCCAGTGGTTGTTGTCTTACGTACGGGTGGCTTGATTGAAGCTGAACAGCTAGCCTGCACCTTGCGGGTGCCATGCCTTGAGGCCTGGTTCCCGGTCTATACTTCGGTGCGGCAAGCTGCTCAGGCAATGGATCACCTTCTGGTCTACTACGAGGATCGAGAGAGGAAAGCAAGGCAATAGCTTTGGGAGACCGTCAGGTAGGTTTCTAGGTTATTGCTTCAACATTGGCGCAAGACCTCGGCGGTTTCCTTAAGGCCTCTCTGGCATCTCTTCTAACTGCTTGGCTATGAGCTCGAAACAGCTCTCGACAGGTGCTCTAACGATAGTTCTTCGGGTAATGGTGATGGCTCTTTTGTGCCAAGTTTACCACCGTTTACCCGTGCCCCATCGGGGAGTGTCTTAGACCTCAGCATCACGATGCGTCGTTGAAGAGGCGCCTTCTCCCCTTTTCTCAAGGTTTGAAGGTCATACCATCGTGGAGGACTTGTCAAGTTCTCT
>JBGOXA010000164.1:0-4773 GCA_041478915.1 Dehalococcoidia bacterium | reverse complement strand
CCAGCAACCTCAGCCTTCCATAGACCACCATCGCTAGGTCGAAGCTTTTCCCCTCCAAAGCCTGGCCAATGCTTTCAGGCCAATGGGGATCGGCATGGATGTGCTCTACCTCTGGGGGAAGATCGGTCTCATGTACACCGCGATGGAGTATGGCTACTTCATAACCCCTTTTCAGCAGCCCAGCTATTATGGGGACACCCGTAGCGCCTGTGCCGCCTACTACCAGTGCTTTCACCACCAACTCCCCTTGCCCCGACCCTATGCCAAGGGTTTGAAGTATTTGATGTCTAGGACACTGGCCACGCGCTTTTCTTTGAATACCGCCTGAAGCCTCATACCGATCTTCACCTGCTCAAGGTCCACCTCGCCAAGCATGTGTACCAGGCCAGTGTCGGCCCCGTCCAGCCGGATTATGCCGTATATGATGGGCGGCTCCACTGGCTGCACGTTATTCGAGTGGCAGTCAACGGTATACGTTATCAGAGTGCCCTTGTCGCTCACCTGAACCCATTCGCTGAGTTGGCCAAAGCAGTCCTTGCACGTTGACTTGGGTGGGACATAGACACGGTTACAATCAGGACATCTTATCCCCATGATTTTCTTGTTGTCCCTCAGCTCAATGAGAAATCGACTACCGACAGCACCGGCAGAATAGGTGTTGGGGATATCGATTTTCCCTTCGACAATGAACGCATCTAACCCTTCCACCTGCTCAATCTTTTCGCTCATTCCTTGTGCTCCTATTCCTCGATGGCCCTGAAATAGAGGATATCACCCAACCCTTGGCCCCGCCCCTCCTCTTTCCAGACAGCCTGGACTCGCTTCACTTTTGGCAGCTTCTCTGGGTCTTGCTCCTCGAGAAAGTGATAGATGTAGCAGCCGTTGTCTAGCTTGATGCTGGCCAACGGATAGGGATTGGCCCATCTTTCACCCATGTGCGGGTTCCACATAGGGACGACGAGGTAGGTATATTGCAACACCGTGCCTTTGTCACTCATCTCTACCCAGTCTTCGCCAGCGTAGACTTTGCACCTGCCGCAGACCGGTTCGGGGTGCCACAGCAGTTCCCCGCACTTGGGACAACGATTGGTCACCAGCTTCTTGTTATCCCTGGCCTCTTTGTAAACCTTGCCCATGTATTTGCCAGTAGACCACCGGTAGTATCGAGGCTTCGTGTATTTTATGTGGATGTATTCCGGCTTCTGTGTCATTTCATCGCCTCCTACAAAGACCTCTTCAGCAGTGTCATCACGGTCCAGTTTGAGCCACCGAGGGCAGTGGCTACAGCCGTCTTCACATCCCTGGTCACCTGGTGTTCGCCGGCATCCCCTCTGACCTGAAGAGCCGCTTCAGCAATCCGGATGGTGGGCGTGGCTCCAATGGGATTGGTAGCTAGGACGCCTCCAGAGGGATTCACCGGAAACTCCCCTTCTATTTCCGTCATCCTCTTTTCCACCATTTTCCAGCCCTGATTCTTTTCGCAGAAATGGAAGTGCTCGTAAAGACTCATCTCCTCCCAGTTCGAAGGCTCGTAGATCTCTGCCATATCGATATCCCTGATAGGATTGGTTATGCCATTTCTCTCGTAAAGCTTCTCGGCAGCCACTTCCTGCGAATAGGGCTCCGTGCCGGTGATATCGCCGAAGATCCCCGCCCGGAAGGGCAACTGGTGGATGGTAATCATGTCCGCCATCCATACCGGCTTCTTGGTAATCTTCCCAGCCCTACCCTCCGACGCCAGGACCAGGGCGCAGGCGCCACAGGACTGAGGGCAGAAATCTAGCAGCCTGATAGGCCACACCAGGTATCCCGACTGGAGGATCTCCTCCACGCTCTTCAGTCCCAGCTTGAGATGGGCGTAGGGGTTTCTGCACGCGCCCCGGTCGGCCTTCAGCCGGACCATAGCCGCATGTTCCTCCTTGGCCCCCGATTTCTCCATATAGGTGAGTGCCTGCTTGGCGAACTCCCCGATGGCACCCGTGGCCATCCCTTTGCCCCAGACTGGGGTGGAGCAGGCCGTGATCGCCGCTGTGGTATCTCCTGTATCCTGCTTCTCGAAGCCTATGACCAGTGCGACGTCGCACAGGCCGGAGGCAACAAAGTTGAACCCTTCCTCGACTGCCGAGGCCCCAGTGGTCCCGCCGGTGCTCACCTTGAAGCCCGGCGTCCTGAAAGCCACCGCTTCAACAGCCATCCAGTGGTCGGGAAGGTAGACCCCCTCAAAGGTCTCCATGTTGCCCGTGATCACCGCCTCGATATCCTTCGGCCTCAACTGGGCATCAACCAGGGCGGCTCTCACTGCCTCATTGACCATCTCCGGCATATTCACATCAGGACGCTTGTTCTTGTGATACGTCTGCCCAATTCCGACTATCGCTACTCTGTTGGCCATGTCTTACCTCCGACTACCTTTACCCAGGATCATCACGCCGTGATGCTGTCCACAGACCCCAGTGACACCATGGGCCAGCGCTATCTTGGCCCCAGGCACCTGTCTATCACCCGCTTCGCCGCGAAGCTGCAATACAGCCTCAGCCACCCGGGTCATTCCGGCAACACCATTTGGATTGCCAGAGAGCATCCCCCCGGAAGGGTTCACCGGGAGTTGGCCCCCCATCTGCGTCACCCCGCTGTCAATCAATCGGCCTGCCTCCCCCCGTCCGCAGAAGCCGAGTCCCTCCATCCACAGCAGCTCCTGGTAGGAGTATTCCTCGCAGATCTCGGCCACATTTATTTCCTTCAAAGGGTTGCTAATGCCAGCCATGCTGTAGGCTTTCCGGGCGGCTGACACTAGAGCGTCACACTCAGCCAGGTCCCTCTCTCCCAGATAGTGCGTCTCGTAGCAATTAGACACCCCCAATATCCAGATTGGCTTAGCCGTGATCTTTTTTGCCTTCTTCTCTCGGGCCAGAATCATGGCACAGGCACCGTCTGAGATGGGTTTGGTGTCCAGAAATCTGATGGGAGAAGCCAGCAGCTTTGATCCCAGGACGTCTTCTACGGTGATGTCCGTGGGTTCCTGGGCAAAGGGATTGTTCTTCGCATTGCCACGGTTCTTCACCGCTACCTTGGCACACTGCTCTGGCGTTATGCCATACTTGTACATGTAACGCCTGGCCTGCATGGCAGCGGCGGTCAGGAAGTCAAAGCCCAATTGCCTCATGAAAATAGGATCCAGCGCAGCGTTCTCCACCATGCTCTTGTCAGCTTGAGACTCCTTCATGTGGGAGACAACGAGGACGATATCGTGGCGGCCTGATAAAATGCGGGCCATGGCGCAGTAGATGGCGTTTATGCCATCCTCGTTCACCTTGTCCTCGTCTGACAGGTGAGCGCCCACCGCCGACATCACACTGGTGTTCGATATTGTTCTCCCATCCCAGAAGTCCTGGGAGCACGTTACGGCGCAGTCGATCCCGTTGCCCTCGTCAGAGAAGCCGAGGCCGGTCTCTTCGAGGAGTGGCCGTATTACCTCGTATGCCAGCTCGCCCTCGAATGCGTCGGCTCTATTCGGATGATATTTGGTCTGGGCTATTGCTACTATTCCCACTCTTTCAGCCATGTGCACCTCCTTCCTATTCTTTCAGTCGAACCCGTCCAATCCAGCCTTACTCCTGGACACAGCCAGGAGCACCAAGATTGAGAGACGCAGGGCTGAGGATCAACTGTCAATGCCGTTTACCGTTGTCATCTGGTAAGTGGGGCTAATACGTACTGCGAACTTCTTGTCTCTGGATTGCACCACGTTGTCATTCGCCATGATATCAGGCAGGCTGACCTTTGTCAAAGCGGAGGTGTGCGGTGTGCATATTTGGCAGGCATCCCTAAATCTTTTTGAAATTGACCTACCATTTCAAACTCAAAATGACCCACTACCCACTATTTGGAGACATTGAACATTCCGCCCAATTGTTGGACCCGTCTCCTCACCGATATGTCGCATCATCGATGCTCACTCGGAAGAACTCGCCGTCCGACTCAAACCGATCAGTATCGAAATACCATCCGATCCGCAAGCGAGTCGGAATGGTGTAGCCACCGAACGTATCCTCTTCCTCCACAACCCCACCGAAGTCTACATAGTGGAACTCAGCACCCTTGGGATTGCCCCAGCGCGGCAGCTTGACGGCATTGAGCCGGCCCCTGTCGTCAAGAGTGAGCTCTAGTTCTACCGTCTCGCCTTGCACTGTGAAGCTTGCGCGCGGGCGTGATGAGTCCGTTATCGTCCATGACACGTCATCACTGCAGAGCACGGACGGCAACCACACTGACTCTGCCCCGACACGGTCAGCTGCAGATCGAGTGATATTCGGCCCCGAAGCATTCATGACGGGGATAATCCCGAAGAGCCTCCACCGCATGGCGCCTTCGCCATTCACGAGGCGATCGGATCCCCGAATAGGCATACCGAACATGCGCACCGTGGCACTCCAAATGAATCCGCGGTCCCACACGACAACCTGCTCTGCCTTGAATGGAAGCCAGCGCTGCAATTTGATCTCGCCATGCATGTGCAATCGAACCGCCTGCGAGAGCAGTGTCCCGGGAGCTATCGCGTGTTCAAGATAGCGCCGCGCTGACTCGGGAAGACGAGATAGGTCGGCTGCCCGAAAGGCGCGCTCACTGAATGGTGCTGAATCCCACAGCTCGTGCACCGAAAGATCCTCAGTCATCATTGCCTCCTAAAGTGTCTGGCTAGTGTAGTGTCCTCGTAATAACCATACAATATGTCATTCCGTGCTTGACACGGAATCTACCGTACGTACCTTCTGG
>JBGOXA010000158.1:0-4874 GCA_041478915.1 Dehalococcoidia bacterium | reverse complement strand
GCGGAGTGCCACCGTTTCATGAACATGAGTAAGAGAACAGACCCAGGGGTCTTTGGCAGGGGTGAATACGGAGGACCGAAGTCCAAGGCGTTCGTTCGCCGCTTGGGTGCTGATGGCTGGCTGGGTGTTGGCTGGCCCAGGGAATACGGGGGCCAGGGCCGCACGCCCATGGAGCAGCATTTGTTTTTTGAGACCATATACGCTGAACAAGCTCCTTTCCCGGTGCTGACCCTGAACGCGATGGGGCCCACCATAATGGAATATGGCACGGATGAGCAGAAGAAAGACTTCTTACCCCGCATCCTGAAGGGAGATTTGGAGATCGCTATAGGCTACACGGAGCCCGAAGCCGGCACTGATCTGTTCTCTCTAAGGACCAGTGCTGTTAAAGACGGGGACTACTACATCATCAATGGGCAGAAGGTATTCACTAGCCTTGCGCATATCGCCGACTATATCTGGCTCGCTGCTCGTACTGATCCCGACGTTTCAAAGAAACACCGCGGCGTATCTATCTTCCTGATTCCAGTGGACGCACCAGGCATAACCATTGCGCCGATCTATACGCTGGGCGGCCACCGCACCAACTCGGTTTTTTTCGAGAACGTGAGGGTTCCAAAGAGCTGCCTCATTGGTCAGGAGAACAGGGGTGTGGAAGTGATTACCTATCAACTGGATCGTGAGCGAATAGCGCTGGTACCTTCACTACCACTGATCCGTCGCATAGAAAAGACGATAACCTGGGCAAAGAAGACCAAAATCAATGGAACCACTGTCTTGGAACAGACAGGAGTCAGAACCAGATTCGCTGAGATGATTGCTGAAGTGGAAGTCCTCAAACTGCTCAACTATGACGTGGTGCAGAAAATGACCAAAGGGCTACCTGTCTGGGCCGAGGCCTCAACCGTCAAAGTGTACGGTTCGGAACTGAACATGCGGATCAGCAACAATCTGCTAGAGATCATGGGGCCCTATGGGCAGGTACAGAGGGCTGACAAATGGGCTCCCGCGGATGGTCTGGTGGAGGAACACTTCAGAGACGATTTGATATTCATCTTCGGAGGGGGTGCTAACGAAGTCCAGCGGGACATCATCGCGATGGTGGGCCTGGGCATGCCTAGATCGCGCTGATGCGCACTGCGTGGCCTTGATCTTTCACATGTCTACATAGGTCCGAACAACTTACAGTCTTCATTTATAGAAAGGCAAAAAATGGATTTTGCGTTGAATGACGAACAAGAAATGCTCAAGAAGTCCGCTTCTGACTTCCTTAAATCCGAGTGTCCCAAATCAGTGGTGAGGCAACTTGAGGAAAGTGATTCAGGATACTCAGGCCAACTGTGGAAGAAGATGGCCCAGCTGGGGTGGATGGGAATCTTGATCCCCGAGGAATATGGTGGGGTGGGGAGAACCTTGATCGAGGAGGCAGTCCTTTTCGAAGAGTTCGGACGTGCTGCTATGCCTGGACCAATGTTTGCCACACTCATGGGAACGCTTGTCGTGCTCGAAGGCGCGGCGGAAGGCCTGAAGAAGAATCTTCTGACTCGGGTGGCGGCGGGCGATCTTGTACTAACTTTGGCAATAGATGAGCCAGAGGCGGCTTGTGATCCTAGGTTTGTGATCACGCGAGCCACCCGCAAAGGTGGCGCTTACGCGCTCAGTGGCACAAAGCTTTTTGTTCCCTTTGCGCATATTGCTGGTTGCCTGCTCGTGGTGGCAAGAACTGCGGGAGCCCCTGCTGACGGGAAAGGAGTTGCCCTGTTTGCTGTTGATGCGGAGACTCCTGGCATCAAACTTACCGCCATCAAGACGTTTGCCCACGACAAGCAGTTTCAGGTCGACTTTGATGGAGCGTCCGTATCATCCGATCGTGCTGTGAGAAAGCCGGGCGGCGTTGTGTCAATGATTAACGCCGTCTTTGAGAAAGCCACCGCAGTCCAGTGTGCCTCGATGGTCGGCGGAGCTCAGCAGGAATTGGAGATGACTGCCGAATACACGAAGAAGCGAATCCAGTTCGGTCGCCCGATTGGGAGCTTCCAGGCGGTACAGCATCGTCTGGCTGACATGTTTATCGATGTGCAAGCAGCTCGCTTGACAACGTACCAGGTAGTCTGGCGGTTAAGCGAGGGCATACCGGCAGCCAGAGAACTGGCCATTGCCAAGGCGGTGACGGGCAGGGCCTGTCAGCGCGTGGCCTTCAGTGCCCAGCAGCTCCACGGTGGTATCGGAGTTGATATGGACGGTGACCTGCATTTCTACTACCTGAGGGAGAAGGCTCTTGAGCTGACACTCGGCACTCCGGCCGATCACTTGAAGGCTCTTGCGGCCATGATCGGAGCATAAAGATAGCGGCGCTTGGCAGCAAAGGAACCGTGCGAAAGCTGTTCGAGCCAATCCGGGTGGCCAGTGTTGTGGTTAAGAACCGGATCGTCATGCTGGGAATAGGGGTAGGGTACTGCGAACCGGATGGTACAGTCACCGACCGGTTGATCAACTTCTACAATACAAAGGGCTAAGGGCTAGGTGTAGTCAGGTGGACAAAAGGAGATTCAGGAGCCGCTAATCTGGAGCCGAGTAGGGACGGCCAATGCCGGGGCGATGGAAACGATCAAAAAAGAAGGAGTGCATATGTCTGATAAGACTACTCTCACTGAGGAAATGAAAGCCAAGATAGGTACTATTATCGCCCCCGTCGTCTTGGAGGTGGAAAAGGGGGCTGCCAGGCGGTTCGCCCAGGCTGTGGGAGACCCCAACCCCTTGTACGCAGATGAAGAGTACGCCCGCAAAACACGACACGGGGGCATTATCTGTCCCCCAGGGTTCTTCGGCTGGCCAGCTGGGGAGGAAGTCGGCGCAGAGAGGATACTCAGTATTCTTGGTCGCCCTTTTCAGAACGTTCTGAATGCAGGAAACGAGTCCGAATTCTACCGGCCGATTCGACCTGGTGATGTCCTTGTAAGCTCCACCAAGCTGGCAGACATCTACGAAAAGAAAGGAGGCGCTGGTAACCTGCTCTTCGTTGTTCTGGAAACCACTTACAGGAATCAGGCAGATCAGGTGGTGGCCATGATGCGCTATGTGTTCATGTTCTACTAAGGAATCACGTTACGGTTGCAGGATCGCAGATGGTAGCCGGGAAATTCTACTATCGTTTCATTCTCATTCGACGACCATCAACACCAAAATTGTCATTCCCATGATTTGACTCAAGGAGGTTCGAATGTCCAAGGTCTATTACGAAGACATCGAGGTTGGTGCTGAGATACCTCCCTTGGTGAAGAAGCCCACAACGCGCCAGTTGGTCCGATGGGCAGGAGCCACTGGCGATTTTAATGAACCCCATTACGACAAGGATATGGCATTGAGCTGGGGGTTGCCCGGCGTTATCGTCCATGGCTTACTCAAGTATCAGTTTCTCATCCAGATGCTTACAGATTGGATTGGCGTTGATGGTGACCTCCTCAAGATAAGTTGTCAATATCGTGGCATGGATTTTCCCGGAGACACGCTCACTTGCAACGGCAAGGTAGTAAAGAAGTTCGTCGAGGGTGATCGGCACTGCCTGGAGTGTGAGATATGCCTTTCAAACCAGCGTGGCGAGCGGACAACGCCCGGTCGAGCTGTCGTAGCTCTGCCATCGCGGGGATGAGCCATGCTGGCACTGACAGGAGCCTTCTTCTGATGAAGTGGAACAACAGAGCTACGCAACTTCTAGAGTCAAGGTATCCCATCATGCTAGGCGTTATACAGGGCATCGGCGGATCAAGTATGGCAGCGCCCGTCTCGGAAGCTGGGGGTTTGGGATCACCACTGCCCACTGTTTCCGCAAACCGGAAGAACTTCGCGAAGATATCCGCTGTCGATAGGATAGTATCTGTGAAAGGGCTCATCGAAGGCATGATTACAGGCGCAGAGCAGATACTAGTGAAAGAGCTTCCACAGCGGCTGGAGTAACAAATCAAGTCAGGAGACGGTCAATGGATTTCGCCTTTACGAGAGAAGATGAGCAATTCAGACGTGATGTTAGGGAATGGCTGAAGCGGGAGATTCCAAAACGGTGGTACGAGCTCAGGCCAGGGGAGAGCGAAGAGAGTGAGGAGATATGGAGGCTGGTCCGTGAGTTTGACCGCAAGCTGGCGGCGAAGGGATGGTACGCGCCTTCGTATCCTCGCGATTACGGCGGCATGGAGGCTACTGTAATGCAGGAATACATCCTGGCAGAGGAAAAGGCTTTGCTAAGTGCACCGAGAAAACTGAGCGAGGCGATTGGGGTCCAGTTCGTTGGGCCCACCATAATGCGCTATGGCAACCAGGAGCAGAAAGAAAGATATGTCAACGGAATAGGACATGCTGAGATCGTCTTCTGCCTCGGCTACAGCGAGCCGCAGGCTGGATCCGACTTAGGCTCGGTACAAACCCGGGCTTTACAGGAGGGGGACAGCTTTATCATCAATGGACAGAAGATATTCACAACTTTTGCCCACTATGCCGACTACTGCTGGCTTCTGGCCCGCAGCGATCCCAATGTTCCCAAGCACAAAGGGCTCAGCCTTTTCATTGTTGACATGAAAACACCTGGTATCACTGTTCGCCCACTGATAAACATCCTCGGCTCTCATTCATTCAATGAGGTCTTTTTTGACAACGTTCGCGTTCCCAAAAGCTCGCTAGTAGGTGAGAAGAATCACGGCTGGGAGTATCTGATGACAGCGCTCACCTACGAGCGGTCTTTCACCAGCGGACCGGCGACCATGATAGGCATGATCAAGGACCTTGTACGGTATGCCAAAGAAACTCCAACGGAGAGCGGGGTGCTGGCCGACGATCCCTATGTCCAGCAGAAGCTGGCGGAAATGGCCACGGACGTGGCTGTC
>JBGOXA010000322.1:0-2694 GCA_041478915.1 Dehalococcoidia bacterium | reverse complement strand
TGACGCCATTATCTGTCTCGGTGCCATCATTCGAGGGGGCACTCCTCACTTCGACTTCATTGCTGCCGAAGCGAGCAAGGGGATTGCCAAGGTAGCGCTGGATACCGGTGTCCCCGTTATTTTCGGGATAATCACTGCCGATACCCTGGAGCAGGCCATTGAGAGGGCCGGGACAAAAGAGGGCAACATGGGCTTCAAGGCCGCTATGAGCGGCATCGAAATGGCGAACCTCATCAAGGCCATAGGAAAGTAGGGGCCCTACTCAACAACCTTATAGACCTTGTCTTCTCGCCGCACCCGATCAGGGACCTTGATCCCTATAGAATCTCCCGGCTTGGCCTCCGCCACGTCCTTGTTCTGAATCTGCATCGATTCGACAACAAGTTCAAGGTCGGTGGTGTGTCCCTTGATATGGATCTTGTCACCACGCTTGAGGCCAGCCTTCAGATCAATGCCTGCAACTATCGGTCGGGCAAAGAAGTCAGTCACCGTGCCAATCTCTATTTCCTGTGTCATAGAAATCACCCCCTAAGTAATCTTTTTTATTTTTCGGCTTTTGCCTTCTGAATTCCTCTTACCCGCCGCCTCAAAACCTCCCGCCCCACCCGGACTCTGCGATGGCACTTCAGGCACCGGATGCCGATATCAGCCCCCAGTCCCACCACCTCCCAATTGTTGCTGCCGCAAGGATGTGGTTTCTTTAGCTCCAGTGTATCGCCCAGCTCAACTTCCATCACTACCCCGAGCAACCGATGAACCCGGCAGAAGGGAATTGATCAGACGGCGCAGATCATCGGCAGCCCGCCGGGCCGCTCCGGCAAAATTATCTCCCTTCGAAGCATAGAGGATCTGCCTTGAGCTGCTGATGATGGCACTTCCCCCTTTGGAATCCGTCCCATAGCGGACCGCCCAATCAAGGCTGCCTCCCTGCGTTCCAATCCCCGGTATCAACAGCAGCATGTCCGGACAGAGCTGCCTGATCTCCCTCAGTTCCTCAGGATAAGTGGCCCCTACCACCAGGCCGACGTTGTTCCTCCTGTTCCACTCCCGAGCTCTACGGGCAACCAGCTGGTACAGGGGCTGCTGGGCCTTTTCTCCTTCGGGTGAGCAGGCCGCCTTCTGAAAGTCAACGGCCCCGGGATTTGAGGTGAGACACAGGATAAACACCGCCTTACCGGCATAGCTCATAAACGGCTCTATAGAGTCGTAGCCCAGATAGGGGTTGACAGTGACAGCATCAAAGCCAAGGACTTCAAATAGAGCTTTGGCGTAGGCCCGGGCCGTATGGCCGACGTCGCCGCGCTTGGCATCCCCGATGATGGGGATATCGCCAGGGATATAATCTACAGTCCTCTGCAGTGCGGTCAGGCCTTCAGTGCCCAGAGCCTCGTAGAAAGCCAGGTTGGGTTTATAGGCGCAGACTATATCCGAGGTGGAATCAATGATGGCCTTGTTAAACTCAAAGATGCCTGTCTCAGGCATCAACGCGGGATCGGGGTCGAGCCCGAGACAGAGGAGGCTCTTGTTTTTGCGGACTGCCTGCAGCAGCTTATCTGCGAAGTCCATTCAACACCCACCACAGCCGATACCCATTCTAACCCATAACGCCGGATAATTCACGTCCTCCCAGGAGATGGAAATGAAGGTGAGGTACCAATTGCCCCCCGTCCCGGCCATAGTTCACCGTCACGCGATATCCCCTCTCAGCCAACCCCTCTCTCCCGGCCAGCTCATGCGCTACCTGAATCAGGTGACCGATAAGTTCCTTCTGTTCGGAACGAACGTGAGCCAATGAAGGGATATGCTCTCTGGGCATGATCAACAGATGCGTCGGTGCCTGGGGATTGATATCCCGTATAGCAATAACCCTGTCATCCTCATAGAGAATGTCAGCCGGTATCTGGCCGGCAATGATCTTACAGAAGACGCAACCCTCTCCCATCTGGCACCCCTCGAAAACTAAAGACCCAACTGGCTGGCTATCTTTTCACGGTGGAAGCTGGCATCACCAAAGAGGGCCTGGGCCGCTTTACCCCGCCTGTAATAGAGCTGGAGATCATGGTCCATGGTATAACCGACGCCGCCATGGATCTGATGTCCCAAACGGACGACCCGGCCGATGGCTTCACTCACCCATGTCTTGGTCATGGCTATTTCCGTGGCAGCCGGAAGTCCTTGACTGAGCAGCCAGGCCGTTTCATAGGTGAGATACCTCATACCATCTATATCCAGCAGCATATTAGCGCAGTGATGCTGTATGGCCTGGAAACTGCCTATGGGGCGATCAAACTGCACTCTCTCCTTGGCATAGGCTACGCTCATCTCCAGAACCTGCTGGCCTGCGCCCACCATCTCAGCACACTTGGCTGTGGCGGCCAAACCCAGAGTCCTCTCGGCTATGGGCCATCCCTGATGAAGCTTACCCAGCAGGTTGCCCGCCGGCACTTTAACCTTATCAAAGGTGACCTCGAACTGCTTTTCGCTGGCAATGTTGCTCAGCGGCGTGCAGCTTATGCCGGGGCTTTTGGCATCCACTACAAAAAAGCTGAGTCCATCCTCCTTAGACGAGCCCGCTTTGGTCCTGACCAGGCACAAAATGCGGTCGGCAACATGAGCATAGGGCACGAAAAGCTTGACCCCTTCGATGACATAGTCATCCCCGTGATGAGCAGCCTTTGTCTGGATGGAAGCAGC
>JBGOXA010000095.1:0-6661 GCA_041478915.1 Dehalococcoidia bacterium | reverse complement strand
GCCAGTAAGGGAGGCCACCAGGGAAGAGCTGAAGGAGTATGTCCAGGCTTTTGGAACAGCAGCATGGCGATGTGCCAGAGTCGGGTTCGACTTCGTAGAGATTCATGGTGCCCATGCATACCTGATAAACGAATTCCTCACCCCTTTTTACAACAGACGAACAGACGAGTACGGTGGCAGCTTTGAGAACAGGATCAGGTTCCTGCTTGAGATTGTACGGGAGATCAGAAAAAGGGTGGGCCGTAATTTCCCGGTGGGCGTGCGGCTACCCGGAGACGACCTCATAGGCGAAGGAGGATGGAGCTTGGCCGATCTGTGCAAGCTGGCGCCTATTCTAGAAAGGGAAGGCGTCAATTACATCAATGTATCGCAGGGCGGTGCTGCTTATGGCACGCCCCATATCAACATAGCCCCCATGTATGAAAAGCAGGGGGCTTTCGTCCGTTTTGCTGAAGAGGTTAAGAAACATGTCTCCATCCCAGTGGTAACTGTGGGCAGAATCAAGAGCCCAATTATAGCAGACGCCATAATAAGGGAGGGCAAGGCAGATCTGGTAGCCATGGCCAGGGCCCAGGTGGCCGACCCCGAGATAGTGGAAAAGGCCAGGAGGGGGGAGATGACAGACATACGCCCGTGCCTGGCGGAATGTCTAGGTTGCTTCGAGGGGATTCTCAGATACGGAGAGGCAAGCTGCACCGTGAACCCGCGACTGGGCAGGGAATACCTTCTGCCGGAAATAGAAGGGGAGAAAAGGGCAGCAGCGAAGAAAGTCCTGGTAGCCGGGGCAGGTGTGGCCGGGCTGGAAGCTGCCAGGCGGGCGGCTTTCGCCGGACATAGGGTGATTCTGTGCGAAAGCAAGGGGTGGATAGGGGGACAGCTCAGGCTGGCCGCAGCCATGCCAAAGCGGGCGGAAATAGGGGATATCCTCCCCTGGTACGAAAGGCAACTGAACAAGCTAGGTGTGGAAATCCGCCTGAATACGCCGGTTGATGAAAGCCTGCTGGATCAGATCAGGCCCGATGTGCTGGTGATAGCCAGTGGTAGCCTGCCCGAGGTACCCCTGGGATTCGTGGATGGTCTGAGCAACATAAAGGATATGGAGTTGCTGATGGTGGACGAGCTCATCGAAGAGGAGCGACTGACGGGTGATACCGTGCTCGTCGTCGGTGGAGACCAGATTGGCTTGCAGGTGGCGGACTATCTCTCCGAAAAAGGCAAGAGGGTTTATGTGGTGGAAAGAGGGAAGCACTTTGCCGAGAAAATGGCCTCCGCCGATAGACACTACCTGATGGAAAGGGTAGTAGCCAAAGGCGTGAAGAGATACAAGGGGGTGGAGCGGGTAGAGATTTTGCCCACCGATGAAGTATGGGTCGTGGCTGACGGCAGGAGAGAGCGGCTGCCAGGGATCGAGACTGTGGTGCTGGCCAGCGACAGGCGACCGAACATATTCCTGGCCGAGGTGGCGGAGAGGAAAGGCATCGAGGCCCACATAGTGGGCGACGCCAGCGGCGTGGCTACTGAGGGCCAGGGCACTATCATGGCCGCCATCGCCGCCGGATACGACGTGGGACGGCAGATCTGAGCTCAGGGACGAATGGTACGCAAGCGCCTCCGTGGTGCAGTGGATAATGGTTCTGCGTAGGTTAGCCGACACGGGCATGGTTTTCTTGTCTACTGGATACCAGCGTCAGTATGGCCAAGACCCTGGCCACGCGAGAGATGCTTCTGCTGTCAGAAATAGGAGGAATGGCTGGCCCATTGACGGCCATCGCAATATCTCCAGTATTTGGCCCGCCAGCATGAAGCGCGGCTGCTATCACGTCAGGAAGGGCCTAACCAATTGTTACGTGAGTCTCTTTCTTAATGTCTATGCCATGTGGGACGTCGAGCTTCGCCTGAAGATACCACTTGGTTGAAATCCCTGCCCCTGCTACTGCCTGAGCAATCTTGAATGCTTGTCCTGCTGCGCCTCCGGGTTGCGGCAACTGGCCACGAGCACTCAGGATGTCCGGCGGTATCTTGATTTCGAAAGGGTATTCCCTTCCTTGGCTGTATTCTTTCTCGCCATCCAGACTGACCTTGAAGTTATAGAAGCGCTCCTTCTGTTCCTTCCTCTCTCCACCGGCTAAGCCACCACCTCGGGTTGTTGTCTGCTCCCCGACTAACGAGATACTGACCTCTTTGGCCTTCACGGGTTTCTTGAGGGTCAAGGCGACTTTCCCAGAAATTGTGTCTCCTGGGGCGAAGTGTGTCTTTGAGATTGCGACCTCGATTTTGCCTTTGCCAAACATGTCTACCTCCTTCAACGATGTAGTATCGACGGCGAGTCCACCCTGCACGGCTCAGGGAGACTTGCCTGTGAGGGGATCGCCACGCCATCCCCAGAATCACCGGTTTGCATCATCTATTCGTGCCCCACGGTCAAGTACCACGTCAACCTGACTCCTTTGACCTTCCTGACAAACGCTTGTGCCCCTCGGGATTCAATATTCGAAGTAGATCGCCTACTTCTGTCGTGCTGTTGTTGGGATGACGCAAAGGCAGGTGTTCTCGTATCGCGTAGCGGTTGCGTCTCCCCTCCTTTTGAGTCGAGACATAGCCTGCCTCAACCAGGTCGGCAATTATCCTTCTGGTAGACCTTTCCTGAATGCCTATGGCCATGGATATTTCCCAGGCAGTTGCAGAAGGGCTACGAGCTAGGCAATTCAATACCATGGCGTGATTGGTCAGGAATGTCCACTTTTTCACATTCTTCACAAGCATTCCTCCGTTTGCAGTAAATGCCACTGTGGCATATCCCCCATGCCCGGACAAAGGGCGAAAACTCGGCAACGCGGGGCTGCTCTGCCAACACGCAGCACTTGTTGCACTAGCTCGTGCTCTCAATGATTAACTTGTAGTGCGAAGGGCCATACCCCAGGTCATACAATGTGCATTGAGTATAGTTGGGCCCTTCTACTTCGCCAGGTCCCAGGTCGGCTGAAAGGGAGCCTCCGCCCCACCTTGAACCGTCTTCACCGTAGCTTTCCAGCACAATGTTCAGGTGCAACGTCTGGGATCCCGCATTCCGGACCCGCCATGCCTCCCACAGCCAGGCCTGTGTGCCGTCGTCTCCCTCCAACACACAGAGTTTCGCCTCCACGACGCCACTGAGATCGGCGGCTATCTCAACACTGCCCGGGATAAGCCTTTGCACTGTCAACGACGGCATTGGCAGTTGTGTTCCTATCTCCCACGGACGTCCGCACACTATCTTCCAGACATCGGCCTCTTTTCGGAACTCTATTTCACGCGAGAACGTTTTCCACCAGAAGACATAGTCCACTTGGGCCGTGGCTCTCTCACCGACGATGTAAATGCTCCCGATTTCGATGAAGGTTATGGTCCCGATGTGCTCCTTAATGAGTGATAGTGAACCCCTGGCCTCTTGCTCATCGCCGAAACCAGTGAGATAGGTCAGGCACCCGACGAAGTCTCCCGCGTTGTAAGCTGCCAGATAGCCTACAATAGTATCTCTTATGGCGGCAGAGTCCCCGGTTAGAGCCTCTTGCTCCCAGACAATCTTCCACTTGCCCTGTACTTTCCTGAGCTGCATCTGGTCTGTCCCTTCTTCACCGCCGATGGTGAAGACTACCGTGGCTGTGGCTGTCTGGTCACTGATGGAAATATGCCGGACCTCTTTGAGAACCAGCTTACCTGACATACTCCTCAGGAATGACAGGAGAGCCAGCGCATCATCTTCGTCGCCGTAGTCAGTGAAATAGGTCAGGCACTTGGCGAAGTTGCCTGCATTATAGGTGGTGACATACCCTTTTAGGGTGTCTTCTATGGCCGCCGCGTCTCCTTTGGCCCCCGTGTCTCCTTTGCCGCAGGCCGCCACCGGCAGTAGAACGGCTACTATGCAAAGCACAATCAAAAATCTTTTCATCTCATCCCACTCTTCCTCTTCACTCCTGAAAGCACGGGGCTATGGCATGATTGGTTAGAAAAGTCTACTTCTTCGCATTCTTCATAAGCGTTCCTCCGCCCTCTAGCAGCGAAATTGTAAGGCACAAAAGGTCACATGTCAAGAATTACATGTTATTATTAACATGTAACATCAATCATGGTGCACTTGCCAACATCCACAGCAGAAGTTGGCGCTACGTGGACTATCCTCCCCATGCGATGACCATGCCTGTTAGCCAGGTGACCAACAGCCAGAACCGAGTGGGAAGGGAATGGAGGCATGGGCACAAAGGGGGCTGAAATGACAAATAAACGCCCTCTACACAGCCGGGGTTGGCGGTCTGAGTACCACGGCCATGAAACGGGGGCGGGTTAGGTGCGCCGGAACCAATCAAAACAGCCAGCGGAATAGAAGAGCAAACACCGCAGAAAGGGCGGCGCAGATGGGGAAGGTGAGGACCCAGGCGGCGACGATATTTCTGCCCACGCCCCAGCGCACGGCTGACAAGCGGCGGCTGGCTCCTACCCCCATAATCGCAGTGCTGATCGTGTGAGTGGTGCTGAGGGGAATTCCCAGGAATGACGCTATCTGTATCGCCGAAGCGGCGGAGGTCTCCGCGGCAAAGCCGTGAACTGGCTCCAGCTTAGTCAAGCCAAAACCCATCGTCTTCATGACGCGCCAGCCGCCAGTGGCGGTGCCAATAGCCATCACCATGCCGCAAAGGATTATGACCCACAGGGGAACATAGAATTCAGGCAGGACACCCGCTAGCACCAGGGTAAGGGCGAAGACCCCCATAAACTTCTGGCCATCATTGCTGCCATGGCCGAAGGCCATAAAGGCGGCAGAAAGTATTTGTAGCTTACCAAAGACAGCTCGCACCATAGTTGGCCGTACACGGCGCAAGGCCCGGTAGAGAACCACCATGAGCACTAGGGCCAGGAGGAAACCTACCAGTGTTGAGAAACCCAGCCCTATGATCACCTTCTGCCAGCCCGACCAGAGCAGTACCTGGCGGCCTTCTGTGACTATCCCTGCGCCAGCCAGCCCAGCGACCAGACCGTGGGAAATACTGATAGGTAATCCCCATAGCGTGGCTACAGCACCCCAGACTGCAATGCTGAGCACAGCAGCGGCCACAACCGGCGCGCCTATGGCTTCAGGTCTGACAATACCTGTGCCGATAGTGGCGGCAACTGCGGTACCGGTCACTACTGCCCCCAGGAGATTCAAACAAGAGGCCATTACAAGGGCCTGAAACGGGGATAGGACTCTGGTGGAAACGACGGTGGCTATAGCGTTGGGGGCGTCATTCCAGCCATTAACAAATTCAGCCACCAGTATCAGTAACAGGATGAAAAACAGTGGCAAACTCAGATCAGGCATTTTTGAGAGCCACTCCCTCAAGCACGTTGGCGACATCTTCGCAGCGGTCGGTAGCGCTCTCCATTTGCTCATAGATTTCGCGCCACTTGATGACGTCGGCCATATTGCCGGCGTGGCTATCGAAGAGTTCGCCCAGTGCCTGACGGTATACCCGGTCCGCTTCGTTCTCCAGGCGGTTAAGCTCGACACAGTATGAGAGCACCTGCTTCAATTCAGTGCGGCGGCGTAGCCTGGGTATGACCTGTTCTATCTGGAGTGCAGCATCCACGATGATGTCGGCCAATTCCAGGGCGCTCCCCGTGGGACGTTCTATCTTGTAAAGGAGCATGGTGTCTGCTGCTGCTTGAATGAAATCAACCACGTCGTCCAGGGAGTGACTCAGAGAGGCAATATCCTCACGATCCAGAGGGGTAACAAAGGTGGTGTGCAGGTTAGACATAATGCGGTGGGTAATTTCGTCGCCCTTATGCTCAAGGTCGGTAATCTCCCTTACCTTGTCCTCTACGTTTTCCCACCTCTGCACCAGTTCGCGGAATAACTCGGCGGTCTTCACCAGGTTGCCCGCTCCCTCCTCGAACAGGTCAAGGAATTTGTTACCACGCTTGGGGAGGAACGGCAATTTGATGCCCATAGCTGCTTGCCCCTGACACTGGAGCCAAGCTGAGTGTACCAAAAGGTAAAGAGGGCGTCAATTTGATCGGGAGTCTCTCAAAATCGGCGATCGGGTCAGGGGCGGGTGGGGGTCTGACTGTCATTGCCAGCACAACCACGAGCGAGGCGCACAGCTTTCACGGGAATACCCTGACGATATATATCTTCTGCGGGGGCACAATATACCGTGCCCCAGCGGGAAGAAAGACAGAGTTTCCCAGGCAGGCCTCCGAGGCTATTTCACGTTGGGCAACTCTATTTAGTGCCTGGAGTTGGGGAGGCGTGGACAATGGCTGCCGGGCCGGCAATGGTCTCGGGGATGAACTCCGGCGGCCGCACCAGTTCCATGCTCATGGCTCCTGGTGCACACCTGAGCATGCACAGGCCGCAGCCAATGCAGCTCTTGGCGCTGATAACGGCCTTCGGCGTATCGAAGCCGGGAAGCTTCTTCATCTTAATGGCGTCGAAGTAGCACACCGGCAGACAGTCCTGGCAACCATTGCACAGATCGTTATCGACTTTCACCAGGAACCGGGTGGGGGCCAGGGCCTTACGCACGCTCCGGGCCCGAATAGTCGGGGCCAGCACCATGCAGGCATCGGCGCAACAGTAGCAGATGAACTCCAGGGCCTCCATGAGCGACATGTTGGTCACCGTGGGCACCAGTCCGGACTT
>JBGOXA010000006.1:0-18205 GCA_041478915.1 Dehalococcoidia bacterium | reverse complement strand
TAGCACACCTCTTTCTCAAAATCTGCCCTCGACGTATCTTGGATTGCCTTGGCGATATAAGCAGTACACAGGCTGGTCACTACAGGGATATCCTGACGGAGGAAAGAAATATGCCCACTGTGGTCAAGATGCGCATGAGAGAGCAGGACTCCGTGCAGCTCGATTTCCCGAATAGGGTAAGAGACACGAGCTCTAGCCCACAGGTCAATGCCTGGAATCTCCAGGTCTGGTCTGTAAATACCCCGCAGAGCCGGCAGCAGCCCTGTGTGGAACATGTCCAGAAGCCCTCGCCGGGAGCGCGGCACCAGGTATTCCTCAAAGTATCTGTTACGCAGGTTAAAGTTTATGCCAAAGTCGAAGAAGAGATTAACACCGCCATCTTCGAGCAGAACCTTGTTGCCGCCAATCGTATCCGCTCCGTCATAAACCGTGATCTGCATCTATCCTCACAGCCACAGCCGGGGCCTCTTGCCTCTCGGGGAGTATATCAATGCTCGCTAAAACCGAGCTAACATGTTATGTGGATAAGTGCTGATATCCGCTTGCCCTCACCAGCCAACCGGTTGAATCTCTCTATGGCTTCCACTGAGGAAAGCATCACCAACTCTACCTTTGCCTCCTTGGCAGGAAGTTCGGCATCTGGGGCTAGCTTGACCCTGGAGCTTGTCCCCCTGCCCACCACAATTAGCTCGGGGCCACCCTTCACTAGCTCCTGGATCTCCGCCTTCTTGATGACATGGCTGCCGAATTTCCAGAAGCCGCCCTTTCGCTGCTTGACAGTCCCATCAGGGAACAGAAGGACATCGCGGCCATACTTCTTACCGCCGATGACGATGGAGCCAAACTTGAAGCCTTCTATTTTTGCCATCTGTGCCCTCCTCTCTCAGTAAGTTCGCTTTCCCGAATCCGCTGGTTGGACTTAACGAGCCAGAATCTTCAAGGACATTATAGCACGCGGAGACTAGCGCGGACACAGGTTCAAGCCCGCCTGCGAGCCACATGATACGAGGGTATCAGGTCCGGAACCCAACGCCCACTAGGCAATGCAGTTCAGCTATCCGGCGCTTGCTTGGCCCCCCGTTTCCCCCACGGTTTTGTGGCATTGAGCACAACCATGACTACAATGAGTGTCACTTGAATGGGCCCGAAAATCTTTAAGTTGTTCTGTGCATGGATGTATGTTCGGTTTTCCAGAGCAAGCAGTCCCTCACTCTTGGAGACCGCCACAGAATTATGTATCCACCTGTTAAGTGCTACCGGGCCAAAGACCATGAGCGCGATTGTAACAGCACCAGTAACAATAACCCAGTAGTAGCGGAAAAAGCCCCAGGCAGACTGCCAACACAGAATAAGGCCTGTAATGAATGTTCCAATGCCACAGGGGATGATGAGATAGTCATCAATGAGCTGAACGGCTGCGTTGTAGCCATACAGTTGGCCACCGTCAAGCGCATTAGTGTTAACGAATGGGACCAATGTAATGCTCAGAGCAGCGCCAAACCAAACGCTGGAGAATAGTATATGGAGTACCTTCAGCCACGTTCGGCCGCGTCTTCCGACTTTCTTCATCTCAACATCTCCTCACCGTATTCAAATTAAGCATGATCGCCCAGGCGTTATGTGGGTGTCAGGTCTGGGACCTGACACCCGCTAAGGGGGCTTCGGGGGACTGAGAGGAGAGTAAGGCATGACCAAGCGCTTTCATGTGTAATCTCAAAGCTGTGCGTTCGGCCAGGCCCCACTGCCAAGACTTACGAGAAATGATTCAGCCAACCTTCAATTTTATCTTCATATTGTATCTTATGCTCAGCAATATGCCGATGAAGATGAAAGAGAGTACCAGCACCAGTATTATCCATTCCTTGAAGGGGTCCAGCACCAGCTCTCTGAGTGAGAATGCACCTAGGGCTGTCAGAGTAGGAAAGACAAAGAGACCATAGAGCAAGAAAAGAGAAGTTCTGACAAGGAAAGTCATTTTCCTCAGTCTTTGTATCAGAAGCCGCCCCATTATATAGTCGCTGGCGAAGATCATCAAAGCGGAAGAGAGGAAGTAAGATATTTCTGGTATCCTGGCAATAAGGTAGTCCGAATGAAATACCGCTACACTATGACCCATAGTAAAGTTCGACAATCTCCTTTATTCTTTTGATTTCCGGGGTTCAGGCGCCGCTTTTTTCTGTCTGTATACTCGTCCCTGTGATTGGTGACACCTTACCCCGCCGTCTCCCAATGCCATGATTATAACAGCTATATGGGTGTCAGGTCTCAGACTGGAACCCACCAATCATGATCTTTTCACACCAGAGAGTCGAGACCTTCTTTGATGGTGCCATAGCTCACACTCCCCAAGGCGGGAGGAGTAAACTGCAGCGCGAGGAGCCTTTCCAAATGACCTAGACCTCTACCACTAGCTGAGGCTTATCCTCATCCCCTTAAAGCCCGCTCTGGATATCCCTTTGTGAAATGAGGAAAAGAGCAGGTAGTTCCTATTCCAGCCTGCCTCTAGTTTGAATCACACGTTGTTGGGTCGCTACGGAACTGTATCTGAAAAACCTCTGTCTGAGGCAATTGCCTCTTTGTCGAATAATGAAGTCTCCACTCTAACTAATCTGAGCTTCTTCCGAATCTTGTCTGTTTCAACCTTGTCCTTGCCGATTGTTTCATCTTCCTCAAACTGCAGACCAGCTCCCAGTCCTACTAGTCTGTCTTTCAATCCTGTCACCTTGCCCCACCACTCCTCACGATTGCTCATAACAGGGAAATAGGCTGGAGGAAGCACAGATACCAAGGTCATGAACGAAAGTATCAAAAGATTCTTGAAAACTAGCCCTATCCACGTTGGATTGTTCATGCCCCCGAAGTGATAAGTCTGGATAATCAGATGGTCGGTAAGCTTCGTCTCCGTAACCCTGCTTACCACTGACAAAAGATTTGCATGGGCAAGTTCACTAAGCATTCCATAGTAAACATACTCAGGGCAATCGACTCGCAGTTCGTCTAGTCTCTTCTTGACGTTAGAGGGGTGATATTCCTTCAAGTTCCTCATCCACCTCAAAGCAAGTTTAGCATCCTTGCCAAACAACCTAAAAAGCATCATACACTCTATGATGTCACGCATGGTCATCATAGCTTGCTCAGGAAGTCCATGTAGAAGCAATAGCTTTGTAGACTCAAAGTCGTTAAACATCCTAGCTAGCAGGATTATTTCAGGGCTTTTTTCTTCTCTTGATTGCCAACCACCAGCAATATCATCAAGAGGTTCCATATATAATTCCATCATTTCATCGAACAACGTCAGTTGCTCGCTAAAGTATCTACGTGAATAGATATGAAGGTTATCTTCAAAGTGTCTGACTTTATAGTATTTTGTCTCCACTGCCGTTATCCCTCCAATTGTTCTTACTTCCACAGCACATGCTTTCCCCAGAGAGTCAGACGCAGGCCTGCTGCAGCTTATTGGCAAGCTATATGTGTGTCAGGACATGCCCAACGGTGAGGGGGTTCCCTCGTTGACCTTGCTGCTATTTAGAAGAGATCTTGCGGACGCTGTTGGAGTGGCACTTGGGGCAGACCCTCTCCCGTGGAGCCTTGTTCGGCTCCACCCTCACAGTGTATTCGAAGCCGCAGCGAAGACATTTCAGCCTTTGTTCCATCTGCGCTACACCTCCACCTACTCCGATTCCTGGTCCTCGCTTGGCTCTCCAGCTTCCTTTGACAGCCTGTACTCTGCCAGCACCTTCCTGGTGTGCCTTATCTCGTCCGGCGTAACCTTCCGGCGCATCTCCTCCAGGCCGCGCATGATCTGGGAGAATCTAGCGCCCTCGGCGGAGCTAATCCACTCTAGTTGCAGCCGCTCCGGCCGTATTCCCAGCTTCTCCAGGCGATCCCATAGCTTGTCGGCGCGGCGCATAGTCCAGTGGTTGGCATTGATGTAGTGGCAGTCTCCAAGGTGGCAACCGGATAGCAGCACCACAGGAGCGCCTTTCTCAAAGGCCCATAAGATGAAGCTCTCGTCCACCCGCCCGCTGCACATGACGCGGATGAAGCGGGTGCTGGCCGGGTACTTCAACCTTGATACGCCCGCTAGGTCGCCCCCAGCATAGCTGCACCAGTTACAAAGGAAGGCCAGGACCTTCTGTTCCGGCTCCTCTTCCAGGGCAGCGTTAATCTGGGCCAGTATCTGTGCGTCGGTAAAGTGCTGCATGGCTATGGCGTCGAAGTGGCATTCCGCGGCGCACGTGCCGCAGCCAGCACAAGCCGCCGCCACCACCTCCGCCCCTCTCTTCGCCTTGACGTCTACCGTTATCGCCCCGTAAGGGCAGACACGGGCACAAACCCCGCAGGAGGTACAGTTGGCCAGGTCAACCACCGCCTTAATGGCCTGGCTTTTGACAGCACCGGCGTTCAGCAGGATGGCACTCCTGGCAGCAGCGGCCCCCGCCTGGGTGACGCTGTCTTTTACGTCCTTGGGCGACTCGACGCAGCCAGCGAAGAAAATGCCCGGCGTGGGCGCGTCCACTGGACGCAGCTTGGGATGAGACTCCATCACAAAACCGTCGGGCGTCTGAGAGAGATTGAGCAGGCTGGCCAGCCGCTTCAGGTCCTGGGTCGGCTCCAGACCGACGGACAATACGACCATGTCCAGATCGTATTCCTCTACCCGAGCCGTGGTGGTGTTCTCCACTCTGAGGCAAAGGTCTCTGGTGGGATGGTTTTCAGTCACCTCGCCGGGAAGGCCGCGGATGTAGTGAACACCTGCCTCTTTGGAGCGCCTCAACAGGTCCTCAAAGCCCTTGCCGAAGGCGCGGAGATCCATATAGAAAACGTAAATCTCCGTATCTGGATGGTGCTCCTTAATGAGCAAGCTATCTTTCACCGTGTTCATGCAACACACATTGGAGCAGTAGGGGTTGCCACGGTTCTCTGTCCGCGAGCCCACACACTGAATGAACCCGACGTGCCTGGGGGTCTGCCGGTCAGAGGGACGTACCAAGTGACCTTTAGTAGGCCCGGCAGCGTTTATCAATCTCTCAAATTCCAGGGTGGTGATAACGTTTTCAAAGCGGGTATAGCCGTACTCATCCAGTACAGTAGGGTCATACACCCCCATACCCGTGGCCACGATTATGACGCCCACGTTGAGCTCGACTTCCTTATCCGGCATGTTCAGGTCTATACACTGCTTCTCGCAGGCATCCACACATTTATCGCAGGCTACCGGGTTATTCCCCAGACAGCGCCCCATGTCGATGAGATAAGCAGATGGCACCGCCTGTGGGTAAGGGATGTATGTTGCCTTGCGTGAAGAAAAGCCCTGCTGGAATTCATCCGGGACTACCACCGGGCACACTTCGGCGCACTTGCCGCAGGCAGTGCACTCCTTTTCATCAATGTACCGCGCCCTCTGGCGCACCTTCACCCTGAAATTCCCGATGTGTCCCGATACCTCCTCCACCTCACTTAAGGTCATCAACTTGACTCTGGGATGTCGACCGACATCCGCCATCTTAGGCCCCAGAATTCAGATGGAGCAGTCCATGGTAGGGAAGGTCTTGTCCAACTGCGCCATTATGCCGCCGATGGTAGGTTGCTTCTCCACCAGATAGACCATGTGTCCGGCATCGGCTAGGTCCAGAGCGGCCTGAATTCCGGCAACGCCGCCTCCAATCACCAACGCCGCATCTGTGACCGGGATCTCAGTCTCGACCCCAGGCTGAAGATGACGTGCCCTGGCCACTGCCATTTTGACCGTATCTTTGGCTTTAAGTGTTGCCAACTCGCGGTTGTCGTAATGCACCCAGCTACATTGCTCCCTGATATTGGCCATCTCGAGCAGGTAGGGATTGACCCCAGCCTCAGCAACACACTGCCTAAACGTCGGTTCATGAAGCCGTGGGCTGCAGGACGCTACCACCACCCGGTTCAGTCTATGCTCTCGGATATGCTTTCTTATCTCCTCCTGTCCTGGGTCGGCACAGGTGTACCTGTTTCTCACCGAGACGACAACATTAGGAAGTTCTTCAGCCGCGCGCCGCACCTCTTCAGTGTCCACTGCGCCTGCGATGTTGAGTCCGCAGTCACAAACGAACACGCCTATCCTGAGTTCTTCTCCAGCCATTTGCCTTACCTCCTAGTCAAGGGACTGAACCAGTACAGTAGCCAGATCCTTTATGTCAAGTTGATGGACCTTTCCGTCGCCAGCCTTCTGAGCACACCTCAGGTGTATCTGGCATTTGGGGCAGGCGGTCACCAGCAGCTCAGCCCCGGTGGCCTCCGCCTGGGCGAGTAGCCGCTCCTGCACCCGCCGGTTGACAGCGCCACAGTGCGACCAGGGGCTGGCCCCACAGCAGAGCGATTTATCACGGCTCTGCTCCATTTCAGTCAGCTCTAAGCCAACCACGGCCCTTAGAACGTTGCGAGGTTCATCATATAGGCCGCTGCATCTTCCCAGCGCGCAGGGGTCATGATAGGTAGCCCGTTTGCCCAGCTTCCCCAGCTTCAGGCTGCCGCTCTGCACCAGCGGTGCTATGACCTCCGTCAGGTGCAAAACCTGAATTCCGGTGTCCCCCAGGAACTTCGGCCAGTCCACCTTCAGCGTGTAGTAGCATTCGGGGCAGCTAGTAATAATCTTCCTTACATTATGGCGGGCGAACTCCTCCATATTTGCCCGCGCCACTCCTAAGAACCCCTCTCTGTCCCCCTGGAGAAAAAGATCGTGGCCACAGCAGCGTTCGTTATCCAGGAGCTTAAAGGGTATCTGGGCGCGGTTCAATAGTTTCAGTGCTGCTTTCACCCCTTCCAGCAAGCTCAGACTAAGGTCGCTGAAGATAGCATCAAAATACGGAGCACAGCCGATAAAGAACAGTGTATCGCAGTCATTCGACAGAGTGACCTCCTGCGGCAGCCAACCCAGCCGGTCTTGGCGCAGCTCCTGGCGAGCCATCATGTGCATCAGCGCCTGGAGCGCCCCGCCATGGCTACACTTGACCTCATATCCCATGTTGCGAGCTTCCCACCTCAAAGCGCTAATGAACTCAGGGAAAGCCACGCGATAGTTGCAGCGCTCCACGCACAGGTAGCAACTTAAGCATGACCAGATCGTATCGTCCTGCGGGCTGTTCTTGCGCCGCCCCAGCCTTCTCTGCGCTATCAGGCGAGGATTGAAATCTGGGTCGCACTGGGCAACTGGACAAACAACGGTGCACTTGCCACAGTCGAGGCACAAGCGCACCCGTGTATCCTGTATCTCTCGATCTATATCGAACACCTTGAAATCACTCCACTCTTGCTATGGAACGATTACTGCCGCTTTGCATAACCTGCCAAAATCTCTGCACGACGTTAACCTTCCGTGCGAAAGTCCCAGGGCGAAGGCAGTTTGGCCTGCCTCTCGCTTACCGCCGCCACAGGAGCCGGAGGCCACAAGTGGCTGAGCTGTGAAACAAAGCTGTTCACCTGCTCAACAAACCCAGCCCCGTCGCCACGGTGCAAGCGAGCCAGGGTCAGTCTCTCTGGTCCCAGCCCCATGAGCTTCAAGACCGCTTGTGCCTTTCCATATTCCTGAACAACGTATTCGGAGTCGATATCATAATGACACTCGTCAGGCTTGCACCCCAGTAACATCACCCCATCGGCACCCAGTTCAAAAGCCCTGAGCACCAATCCCAGGTGCACTCTGGAGAGGCAGCTCACTCTCACAACTCTCACTGACGCTGGATAGCACAGCCCTTCGTGTGCGGCTGCCTCAACGCAGCTCAGGCCATCCCAGTTGCAGGCGAAGACCACTGCATCTGCCGACTCTGTCATCCTACCTCACACGCAACCTTGGCCTTGCCCAGAAGGGCCTGAAGCACAGAGGTTATCTGCTGATCGCCCTGAAGAGGCTGGACAATGGCACCCGTGGGACAATGGGCAACACAGGCTCCGCAGCCAAAGCATAGCACCGGATCGACGTAGGCGCAGGCAATGCAATTGCTGTAGCGCCTGATCTCTATGTAAGGGCATACGGTAGCACAATCGCCACACCCGCGACACAGCTTGCTGTCAATGACCACCGCCATGGACCGCGGGCTTATTCCACCTTGGGCCAGATAGGCCCAGGCCCTGGCAGCGACCGCCTCTCCGTTAATGAGATGCTCATCGGGAGACTTTGCCTCTGAAGATGCAATGAAAATTCCTGTGGTCTCTCCGATCGTGACTCCTCTAACGAAATAGCGCTCCGCACCCTTCGAACCACCGAAGCGACTCCCGCGCCTGAGGATACGGCCCACCAGGCTCTCTGCTGGGATGGCACTGAGGACAGAAGACGCCTCACTTCCCATCTCGCTGGAAAACAGTATGATTGCGCCGGCGCCAACGGTTGCTATCCCCGAAGGGTACGTCAGCACCGCCTCATACTTCCCAGGCGCACCGCCCACGTTCAGTACCTCTGGCCAGGGTCTGGGTTGTATCTCTTTCCCTTGAAGCTCTCTCAGCAAGTTGGTTTTCCTGTTAAGGTATTCCGCCTTGTGCTGTCGCCCACTTTTCTCCTCATTAGGCCCGCAAATAAGGGTCACAGAATAGCCCTGGCCTGCCAGATGGTTGGCTGCCGCCAAGCCACCCAGCCCGGCACCCACTACTAGCACGCTTTCCTCCACAGGGCGCGTCTCACCGACCACTGGCACAGGCGTCCACGGCCGGGCAACTGCCGCCAAAATCATCTCTATGGCCTTACGCGTTGCGCCCGCCGGGTCATCCTGATGGACCCAGGCGCATTGCTCGCGAATGTTTATGAACTCGAAAGCTGTGTCGGCGGGTAAAGCGGGGCTTTGCTCCAGGTATTGTCGGCACATTACCCGCCTGTCTGTACAGCTAAAGCACATCTGCTCCTGATTGCAGCATCGGCAAGCTGCCAGCACCACCCGGTTTAATTGCCAAGCACCCGCGTGATCTGCAATCTGCTGCGCCCCTTTTTCGGTACAGGCCTGGGACACTTGTTGCACACTGCACACTCCCGGCAGCTCAAGCACCCTCCGGCTTGCCTCCGCGAAGTCTATCACAGAGCTAATGCTGTCACCGCAGCGACACAGGACTACCCCAGTGCGAGGTTCCTCCACACACCCCAGCACCACCTCCGGCCGAAACCCGTGCGGCTGGGCTTCGGCGCCCCTTTCGACCTCGACCTCTACCTGACGCTCACCCTCCCTCAGATTCAGCCTTGACGCCACCTGCAAAGCAACGGACGACGCGTGTGCCAATCGGCTCCCCAGACTGCCTTCTTCCCGTGACTGCACCGTATAGATAACCGGGCCTCCCAAAGATACAGCATCCGCCTGGCTGGCCTTGTAGCCGGATATCTTCTTGCCCGAATCTCCATCGCCAGAGGCGAAATTGATTACCGCGTCTGCCGCTACTTCTATCCTTCGAGCAGAATCGCCGTGAAAGACCGCTCCTAGCTCGCAGGCCTCCCCACATTCCATGCACCCACTGCACAAGGGACAGTCTAGGCAGCGCCTTGCCTCCCGCTCTGCCACCTCCGTTGGCAGACCCATGCTGGTCTCCTCATAGGTTCCCATTATTTGCGAACGAGGGATAAAGGGCATCTCGGCCCGCTTGTCAGGAGAGGCATATCGCTCAGCGACATTGACCTCAGCGGGTTCGGGCCTTTCCAGCCCCCGGCCTTTTCTCAGGCTGCGTCCCCTCAAATAGCGATCTATTGACTCCGCCGCCCGCAGCCCGGCGGCCATAGCCTCGGCCACACGGTTAGGCCCGCTAACGCAATCGCCGCCGGCAAAGACACCCGGCAAGCTGGTCTCAAGGGTAACAGGGTCCACCTTTATTGTGCCATTCTCGCTATTGACCTGAAGGTCTTTCTCGTTCAGTTGCACTGTGCTGGGTTGCTGACCTGTGGCTACTACTACATGGTCAGCCTCGATCACAAATTCCGAGCCTGCTATTGGCACAGGCTTGCGGCGGCCGTCCGGTTCTACCTCACCCAGCTCCATCCGCTGACAGCGTATTCCCGTCACCCTGTGCCCATCGCTCAGGATCTCCACAGGGGCAGTGAGGTATTCTATCGCTATACCCTCATTCAGAGCTTCCTCTATGTCCTCTTTTACTGCGGTCATCTCTTCGGCGGTGCGACGGTAGAGAATAGTCACCTTGCGCTTGCTCTTTCTCCTCGCCGCCCGAGCAGAATCCACCGCAGTGTTGCCACCGCCGATAACCACCATGTTTCGACCTACCGAGGTACCCACTTTCAGGTTCAGAGCAAACAGCAGCGAAAGGCTGTCCACTACGCCGTCAAGCTCTTCACCGGGGATATTCAGTTTCCTGTTCTCCTGGGTACCTATAGCCAGAAAGAAGGCTCGATATCCCCTCTCCTTCAGGTCAGCCAGGGTCAGATCACGGCCTATGGTTACTCCGGTTGTTATTTCTACGCCCAGCTCCTGGATAGCCTTCACTTCCCTCTCCCGTACCTCTCGGGGAAGGCGGAACCTGGGAATACCCTCGGCCAACATTCCACCGACCACAGCATGTGACTCGAATACAACGGGAGAATAGCCGCGGCGCGCTAGCTCCCAGGCGGCGGTCAGACCAGCGGGGCCGCTTCCCACAATGGCTATTTTGTCCCTCCTGGATCCGGCTGGGGCCTTGCGGCTGTAGTGGATGCCTTGGGCATAATCCGCAGCGCAGCGGTGCAAGGCTTGAATGAATACCGGGGCATCGACCTCGGCTCGCTTACAGCTATCCTCGCAAGCGTGGGTGCACACGCGTCCCAGCACACCAGCCAGGGGGGCTACCTCGTTGATCAAGCTGAGCGCCTTGTCCACCTTTCCTTTGGCTAGCAGAGACACAAACCCGGTCACGTTGATGCCAAGAGGACATGCCGCCGTGCAAGGCGCAATCCCCTTCTTGTCTATAGAATAGGCAGAGGGCACGGCATTGACGCCCAGGAGAGGAGCGTGGATGGCACTTTGAGTCAGTCTCTGACCACTGTGCATGGATGGCACCCGGACTGAGCATGCCTCTGTACAGCGGCCGCAGCTTGTGCACAGCTCTTGGCGCACGTAGCGAGGATACTTGGTCCCTCTTATAGTGAATACCCCCCGCCTCCCTGATATACTTTCGACTTTGCAGTTAGTATACAGATTCACCAGAGGATGACATGCTGTGCGCAGCAGCAGAGGCCGGATGCGGAGCCAGTCCTGGGCAGTAGTATCTCGGACAAAAGGAGAATCTGAGCTCAGCTCCACAAAGGGTGTGATCACGGCGACCTCCGCCCCCAACTGGGCCATGGTGAGGGCACACTGCGCCGCCTCCACACCACCACCAACTATGGCCACTCTCTTAGCTGGCTGTGTCACCACCCCGTCCACCATGCTCCAGTCCATAGCTATAACCAAGGTCGAAGGCCTTGAGGTTAAAGTCCCCTGTCCCCTCAGGTACAGAGGCCAGTACAGCGTTCCGGAGTGCCTCGACGGAAACCAGATCGCTCACAGCCGCCAGAAAGCCTAGCATAATGATATTGGCCACTACCGCTCGGCCCATTTCTCGTGCCATGCGCGTAGCCGGTATGGCCAGTGGTCTAGGATCCTGAGACGGGTCAGGGGTTACCAGATCCGGGTCTATGATAACCAAGGTTTCTGCCGGAAGATTGTGCCCGTATTTGGTGTACGCTTCCTGCGCCAGGATGACGACCACTTGCGGGCAGGTTACGTACGGGTAATCTACAGGCTCTGGGGAGATCACCACTTCTGCAGTGCAGGCCCCACCACGAGCCTCCGGCCCGTAGTTCTGCGTCAAGGTGGCAAACCATTTATCGTAGATAGACGCAGCCTTGCCCAAGATTGCCCCAGACAGAACAACCCCCTGCCCACCAAATCCCGCTATTCGTATCTCCCCCCTGACTGCCTTCTTTTTGTTCATGGATAACACTACCTTTGCCGTGTCAAGCCACTTCCCAGGAAGTTATCGCTTCTTCTGGGCCTTATTGAACACCTTTATGTAATAGTCCCAGAAAGTGGGGCGGTCTATATCCACAAACTTGCCCACCACTATGGGGCCGCTGAGACCGATGTCTGCCTCCCTGGGGTCCGCGCCGTTTCGAACTACGCATCTCTCCTGATACGAGCGAAGTTCAATCACCCCCTGGCCCATTTTATTCATCCGCCCGTATAGGGTGGGACAGGGTGCCAGCACCTCGATGAAGCTGAATCCTGGCTTGACCAGGGCTTCAGCGATGGATCTTTCCATCTGACGCAGGTGTATCACCGTCCAGCGGGCAACATAGGTGGCGCCGCTGGCGGACACAAGGTGGGGCAGATTGAACGGCGGGTCGAAGTTGCCATAGGGCGAGGTGGAACTGCGGGCCTCCAGGGGAGTCGTCGGACCCAACTGCCCCCCAGTCATGCCATAGTTGAAGTTGTTGATACAAATAACCGTCATATCGATGTTGCGGCGGGCGGAGTGGATAAGGTGGTTGCCTCCAATAGCTACCAGATCGCCATCCCCCGAAAAGACCACCACTTTCAGCTTGGGGTTCCCCAGCTTCAAGCCGGTGGCGAAGGGGAGAGCCCTCCCGTGGGTAGTGTGAAAAGAATCCAGCCTGACATATCCTGCCACCCTACCAGCACAGCCTATCCCCGAAACCAGCGCTATTTTGTCCGCATCCAGCTTGGCGCGATTGATAGCTTTTATGAAGCATGACACTGCCGATCCAATGCCGCAGCCGGCGCACCAGATGTGGGGCATCCGGTCCACCCTGAGGTAGGAGTCAACAGGGTTCTTATCCACCGTTACCACGCTTGTCATTGTACCACCTCCCTGATCGCCTCCAGGATGGTCTCGGGTTGGTGGACACTGCCCCCCATGTGGGGCAAAAGCAGCGTCTTGGCCATGCCGCCAGCACACCGCTCCACCTCCAGCACTATCTGCCCGTAGTTTATCTCGGGAACCACAAAGGCCTTCGCCTGTCGTGCTAGCTCCCTGATGCGGTCTTCAGCAAAAGGCCACACTGTTATCATCCGCAGCAGGCCCGCTCGTATGCCCTCGTCTCGCGCCTGCTGTACGGCACGGCGGGCAACCCGGGCAGTGATCCCGTAGGCGCACACTACCACGTCTGCGTCTTCCGTCTCGACTTCATCCAGCCGTATGATATCTTTTCTGTTGACCCTGATCTTATCTACCAGCCGGCGCACCAGCCGGTCCTGTGCCTCGGCGGTCATCACTGGGTAACCCCTCTCGTCGTGAGTTAGGCCGGTAACATGGAAGCGGTATCCCTCGCCAGCAATGGCCATGGCGGGCACAAGGTCGACATCGGGTTCATAAGGCAAATACTGCTCGGGCGGCACCGTAGGCCGACGTCGCTGTACCAGTTCCTTCGGTGCTACCCGCCGCATTACCACCTTCTCGCTCATGTGCCCCACAACCTCGTCAGTCATCACCAGCACGGGAACACGGTATTTCTCCGAAAGATTGAAAGCGGTGATAGTCAAATCGAACATCTCCTGGGGAGAACTGGGGACAATCGCAATAAGTTCATAAACGCCGTGCGAGCCCCATTTGGCTTGCATCATGTCACCCTGTCCTACCAACGTCGGCAGGCCGGTGGATGGCCCGGCTCGCTGTACATCAACCACCACACAAGGGGTCTCCAGCATCGCTCCCAGACCCAGGTTCTCCATCATCAGACTGAATCCCGGACCGGAGGTGGAGGTCATCGCCTTCACCCCTGCCCAAGATGCCCCCAGCACAGCGTTCATGGAAGCCAGCTCATCCTCCATCTGAACGTACACCCCCCCGATCTGAGGAAGCCGCACGCTCATTCTTTCGGCTACCTCGGTGGCTGGTGTTATAGGATAGCCAGCAAAAAAGCGACAGCCTGCGCTGATAGCTCCTTCGGCGCAGGCCTCATCACCATTCATGAAAAACTCGCCTTCGAGGATGCCGTCATCAGACATGGGTGACTTGCATTACTCCTCTCCGTTCGCTGAGATCACGAAAATGGCGAAATCCGGGCAGATGGCCTCACACAGACCACAGCCCACGCACTTCCTCTCATCCGCTGCTCGAGGAAGCAAATACCCCTTGGCATTTGCTTCCTGGCTCATGGCCAGAGCCCCCGTCGGGCAGAACTCCACGCAGTATTCGCAGCCCTTGCACCGATCCTTATCGATGATAACCCTCGGCGGCCTAACAGCCTTTTCCTCTTGGTCAAAGGGCTTTCTCCACAACTTCATTAAAGCTGACCTCTACATTCGGGAATCTGGGATGGCATTGGATATGCGAAGGCCTGTGCGGCTACACCTGATCGTGCTTGCCATTGACCCGCCTGCGCGGCCGGTTCCTGCACGCTGCACCTACTCACATAGCTACAAACGACAGTATAATGGATTCATGTTTTCTTCGCAAACTGATGTAGGGCATGGCGGCCTTCCTAACTCTCCCTGAGATCCAATATCTCGTAGTCGAGATTTGCTCCCGTTACCTGCGCCAGCAGTTGCGGCGCGTCCTCTTCAGTACAGGCTATGACAAAGGGCAGGCCAGAGCGCGCTGCCTCAATAGCTGCCTCGGCTACCCCATAGAGATAACGAGGTTCAATGCCTATGCGTCGCAGAGCAGTGATGGCTTCAATGCCTATGGCGCCAAGCGGTTCTTTCCTGCTGGTCACTTCCTTTTTCAGCTTGCCGAGATCAACTCTCCCCGAACCGCCCCTCTGAATTCCAGGGACCCTCAGGATCGTTATCTTCCCCATCACCAGCTCGACTATGCCTTCTATGTTAGATACGCCGACATCCTCGCCCTTTTTGGCGGCAGTAACTGCTTTCCCCTTCGCCTGTTTCCCCGTATCTTCAGTGGCATAGAGCATGCCATCCTTCATCTCCAACCCCACCGCTTGACCCTGGGAAAGGTCGTGGCCTGCCACTGCAGTGCACACGGTGATATTGTTTATCGCCTTTCCCACGAAAGCAGAATAGTCTCGCAGGTCTCTGAAGGTCCTCAAAACCCAGTTGGTGCCCTCCTTGGTTACCCGATATCTGGACCGCCCGTCTGTCGTTAACCACCCATCCTTCACCAGCTCTTTGATGTACTCCGAGATTGCCTGCGAGGTCACATCTAATTTCCTGGCGATATCCCTCTGCTGCAGGTTGGGCTGGTTGGCGGCCACTTCGACTAGTATCTGGAACTTAGTGGCCAGATTCTTGTTTCGTAATATTTGAACCACCGGTGGAAACATCTTTCTCAAGAACTAAAATCCCATAGTTGGTACTCCAGCCGCTCTTGGCCTATGGGTTGGTATGCCTTGTCCTTGTCGTTATGCCCTACTCCAAATCTCTATCTTTACTCTAATTGTACGTCCAACCTTCAAAGGTTGACAACATGATGGAGCAAATAGGCGGGCTTCAGCCCTTTTCTGTGATAGCCTGGACTTCCACAATGGTATCAGGGAAAGCAATTCAGCTATAATCTATTTGGGATTCCAGTAATGTGACAGAGGGTTGGAGAGCTGATGTCTGTGGAGCAACCAGAAATCAGAATGAGGAGGGTCAGCGGGTGTCTGCCAAATCTATCATTATGGAGTTTACATGGTGAACAGACTCGAATCTCTCGATCGCATATTCAGCCCAAAATCGGTCGCTATTGTTGGCATATCCACGTCTGGCGGAGGGGTATCTAATACCGGCAAATTATTCCTAGATATACTACTCGAACATAGATTCAAGGGTAATATCTATCCAGTCAACCCCAGAGGCGGCGAGATCTCAGGCTTCAGAGTCTATCCGAACATTAAGGATGTACCACAGCCTGTTGACTATGTTATCTCATGCATCCCGGCGGCCCACATTCTCCAACTGATCAAGGATTGTGCACGGAACGGCGTGAAGGCAGTCTCTGTCTTCACCGCAGGCTTCTCCGAAACGGGTTACGTAGAGGGCCGGGAGCTAGAAAGGGAAATCGGCCGCTTAGCCAGGGAGACCGGAGTCCGCATCATAGGCCCCAACTGCATGGGGATGTATTTACCGAAGGCCGGGGTGTCTTTCGCCGCCGATTTTCCTGAGGACAGTGGGTATGTAGGCCTGATCTGCCAGAGCGGTGGAAACACCATATATACGGTTCGGGCTGCGGCTGAGAGAGGTATCCGATTCAGCAAGGTGATATCGTATGGCAATGCCTGTGACGTCAACGAAAGCGAGTTACTGGAGTACTTCGCTCAGGATGACGAAACTAATATAGTGGCGGCATACGTTGAAGGTGTCAAGGATGGTCGCCGTTTTTCACGGGCGCTGCGGGACTTGTGCGCCGTAAAGCCAGTGGCGATTCTGAAAGGAGGCTATACCGACGCTGGGAAAGGTGCGGCAGCCTCCCACACCGGCTCGCTGGCCGGGTCCGATGAAATGTGGGGCAGCCTCCTGGAGCAGGTGGGGGCAATTCGTGTTCACAGCCTGGATGAACTGGTTGATGCGCTCGTGACCTTCCGGTTCATGCGTGTTCCACAAGGGAGGAGAATGGCCATTTACGGAGTCGGGGGAGGGGCCACTGTTCTGGCCACCGATGATTGTGCTGCGGCTGGCTTTTTGCTGCCTCCATTACCCGAGGAGATCAGGGAGGAACTGAGGGAAGAACTGAGGCGCGCTTTCGGCAGTGACGTTGGCACGATTCTAGGTAATCCTCTTGATTTTCCGCCGATTGCGTCCAGCGATGATGTATACTCCAGCGTCCTGAGGAAGATACTGGGTTGGGACGGAATAGACTTGCTGCTATGCCATGTACCACTCCGTGGCATCATGCTTACCCTGCCCCTGGCCTGTGCTATCTTCGATTCTCAGGTGAGGAATGTCCTCAAGATCGCCAACGAGTCAATTAAGCCAGTAGCCATGGTAGTACATTGTCTTGCCTCAGCCGAGAGCCGGCAGGCGGCCTCCAGGTATGTGGCGGAGTGTTCCGAAGCAGGACTACCCGTCTACTATTCCGTTGCAGGCGCCGCAAAAGCCATCGACCGCTTGCTACGATACGATGATTACAGACGCAGCATCGGCTCGACCACATGCTGCAATAGCTCTCATACGGCTCTGGCGCGATAGCCTTAATTGGCACATGCTACCACCAATGGCCCGAGGAGTTCCGAGACCCCCCCTGGCAAGGAATGTCGCTTTGTCTGGTCGGCAGCAAGGCCTGCAAGGACATGGGGGGGCAGCCCCAGTTCGCCCATCATTCCTAGAGAGCGATATTCTCTTTGGCTAGCCACAGCGAAGAGCGGGGGGCATCGATAAAGCGCTGTTCATCCTCGCGGATTTTCTTCCAGGCCTGCTGCCCCTCTCGCGTGGACATAGACCTCTCCAGGTCCTGGCGACCTTTCCACCAAAGCTGGCTGATGCCGTCGAACGGTTCCATGGTGCCTCTCATAGCCTGCATCACCTCGTTCAGCGGGTCATCAATCCTGTGATTCTGCACATAGCGCACCACGCCCAGGGCAGCCGCGTGCTGCCGAAGGAGAGGGCCATGGGTCTTTCGCCAGTAACTCTGGCACTCTTCCCAAGACTGGCCGGGAAGCCGACAGAAGGAGTGGACAAGCGTTATGGCAGGGCTGTCATACGTGGCAACTATCTTCTTGCGGCCTCCTGCGATGACCACCTGCTCCGCAGCCAGACACTGTGAAGAGCGGGCTACATCGATAAAATGCCCTTCATCCTCCTTAAACACCTGGTCCGCAAGCTGGGCCTCTTCCTTGGAGCCCGTGGCGATGAAGTCCTCGTAGTCTTTCCAGTACATGTAGGCCACGCCGTCATAGGGTTCTGCGGCACCGCGTGCAGCCCGCAGCGCCTCATTGAGAGGATCATCAATCCTGTAAGCCTGCACACACCGCTTCATGCCCAGGGTCGCCGCGTGGCGCCGAACGAGCGAGGCATGGTTCCCCCACCCGTATTGGCGAAACTCTTCTTGAGACATCTGGGGAAGTCGCCTAAAAACAAAGGCTATCTTGATCATGAAGGTGTCTCCTTCCTTTCCATGAACATAACCGGTCGCCAGACCCTATTGATTGGGCGAGGTTGTTTGCTAATGTCATTCTGAGGAGTCCTTCGCAGAAGGGAAGGACGACGAAGAATCTCAGAAATTCTTCTCCTTCCTTGCGGAATGATCAGAATGACACGAATACGTTGATAAACGATCTCATTAGGCGGCATTTGATACGGAATTTACTATTTCAACCCTCGATAAAGCCTTG
>JBGOXA010000118.1:0-5807 GCA_041478915.1 Dehalococcoidia bacterium | reverse complement strand
CTGCTCAAGATAGTCAGTAAGAATGAACCGCACACCCACGATACACCTCTGCTTTGCGCTGCTTGAAATTATACCACGAAAGCAAGGTAGGGATGGAGCTTTAGCTGTGTCCGGCCGCTTCGGAGGGGCATAAAGACCCCTCCCTCCATTCTGGCACGACGCTACACAATGGTTGGAGCAGATGCTCCAACCTACCCTGTTACTCCGAGGTGGCCACTATGGCCTGCGGCGACCTCGCCACCACAAATAAGCACCCTCGGGGTCTTGACAGATGGCGGCCAGGGTTGTATTATGCAGAGTACACGCCGCATCCTGATAGACACGTTTTCTCACGATTGCATCATATTCAAGGCAGAGGGTACGTTGGGAGGCATTTATCTCTGATTCAATTGCCGCCCAATGTTCGGGGAGTGCTCCGGCTGGCGGGGGTTAAGGAGGGTGGGGCTGAGAAATATCGCTATAAGGAGGAGGTAGAATGGCTATCTATGTCATGCTGACAAACCTGACAGATGAAGTCAGGAAGACGATAAAAGAGAACCCTGGCAGGATAAAAGAGGTTAACAAGGAAGTCGAGGCTATGGGGGTCAAGCTGCTGACGCAGTACGCGCTCATGGGCCGTACGACTTCTTAAACGTTCTTGAGGCTGCCAACAATGAGACAGTAGCTAAGGTGGCGGTGGAGTTGGGTTCCAGGGGCACGCTGCAAACCCTGACCATGCCTGCCATCAGACTGGACGATTTAATAAAGACCTTGAAGAGCGGGTGATTTCAACCAGGGTGCTTGAACCCTTCATAGCCCTCGCCAGAGGAGCCAAGGTAGCCAGAGGCGTCTACAAATCCGACCGACTTATGACACTTTGCTGGGGAAATGAAGAAGCTGGAGGGCCGTAGGATGGCAATCTACGAGTATCTGTGTCCAAAGTGCCAGGCTGAGTTTGAAGTGATGCGTCTCATGAGTGAAGCTGATGAAGCGGCTGTATGCCCGAGATGCGGCTCTGAAGGGCAAAGGTTGCTGTCCGGCTTCGGCTCCAAAACAGGCTCCTATATGCAATCGCCGGGGAAGCCTTTCAGAAAGCAGCCTGGCCAAGCTGGGCAGCAAAGGGGGAGGACAAAGCAATCTCGGTGACAGGGAGGTGTGGATATGGCTGGGTTGGTGAAGAGACCCTGTGCCTACTGCGGTGGCAGGGGTAGGGTGGCAAACATGGGAATCATGCCTGCCTGGAAGACCTGCGTGGTATGCGACGGATTTAGATTCGTGTTCACTCCGAATAGTTTCGTCAAATGTCAGTACTGTGGTGGTACCGGTAGAAGAAGGACAGGAGCCACCTTTCGGGAACTGGTGCGCTGCAACAGGTGCAGGGGTACTGGCTGGGCTGAGCCGCTACTGATACCCAGTCAGCGGTAGGCCAGCCAGGGACGTGAAAGCAAAGATGCAGTTCACACTAACAGTAATGGAAACCTTGGTACAAAACCTCGGGGCTCTCTGACAACCAGAGAGCCCAAACAGAAATGTTTTGGGTGGTAAACGCCTACTAAGAGATCTGGGAAGAAAGCAAACGCCACCTCACCAAATGCCCACCCCAGGCCCCCCGGTCGCCAAGGCCCTGCGACCCCGTACTTGCTTAGTGCCAATAAAACCGGCTCAGCTTAGCTCGACCAATCAGCGGGAAACTGGATTGTGACGGGGAGAGGCTCCGCCTTTATTCCCAACTCCTTCAGGGCCTGGTCGCGCACCTTCTTCAGTAATGCATCGAGCTGCTTTACCTCTTGAGCTGAGAGACAGGATTTCAGCAGGCCTTGTGCCTGCCCCAGCCCGGCTCCTCTCGTTTGGTTCAAGAGTTCTGCGCCCTTGGCCTGCATCCTTATTTTTACCACTCGCTGGTCCTTCTTACTCCTGGTCTTTTTCACCAGGCCAGCCCGCTGCATTCGTGACAATTGTGCCGAAGCACTGTGCTGTTGTCGAAAGGTGTAGCCAGCTATCTCCCCCGGTGTTAGAGGTCCTTTGCTGGCGCTGAGAATGGACAGAACGTCAATCTGGGCAAGTGTGGCATCATGCTTACCGAGCCTGGTTTCCAGAACTCTGTCCACGGCGTCCGACGCTTGGCGCAGCCGCACCCACGCCCTCAAAGCATCATCATCTAGCTCCCAATCATACATTCTAGAGTCCTCCTTTATGTTTCAACTATATATTTTCAGCTATCCCAGGGCAGGGCCTTCTGTCCCTGTAAGCCGATTTCCACATTTCACGATTGCTCCTAAGTCTGACCCGTCCCAGACCCGTCGGAGTCTAGATGCCCAAATCCTACTTGCCACTATTTTACGGGAAATTCTATGCCAATGCAAGTCCTGGCTGCCCTGCCCAGTGAAGCGGTGGTAACAGGAAATCAAAGAGGACTAAGCATTGTGAGCCAATGTGATCTGGATCATAGTGCTAAGGGATGATTTTTGTTTATCATGATAACAGTGGACGGGCCAGGTATAATGATGCAGTGATGGTGCACAGTGAATGAATGGCAAACGAAGAGTGTGGTAAGGTTAAAGGAGGTACATCATGACAATAAAGATACAGAGAAAGATTGTCAAAATCGATGAGGAGAAATGCGACGGATGTGGACTCTGCGTGTCAGCCTGTGCCGAAGGAGCTATTGAGCTGGTCAATGGAAAGGCTAGGCTGGTAAGCGAGGAGTACTGCGATGGCCTGGGTGCCTGCCTCGGCGAATGTCCCCAGGAGGCCATTACAGTCGAGGAGCGGGAGACTGAACCCTTTGATGAAGAGGCAGCCAGGCATCATCTGGAGACAGAGAAAAAGAAAACAGATGTCCTTGCCTGTGGGTGCCCTTCAGCTAGTGTCACCCGATTTGAAGCCAAGGATGCTGCTGACCATGCTCAGGCAACCACCGGGGTTCTGCCGAGGTCGGAACTTGGCCACTGGCCGGTGCAGCTTACCCTGGTTCCCCCAACAGCGCCTTTCCTTCAGGAAGCCGACCTGGTGCTGACTGCCGACTGTGTTCCCTTTGCGTATGCTGGATTCCATCAACATTTTCTCAGGGATCATGCCTTGCTGGTGGCCTGCCCCAAGCTAGACGACTTCCAGGCCCACCTGCGGAAGTTGACAGACATCCTCCGTCATTCGTCTGTGAAGAGTATTACCGTGGTACGCATGGAGGTAGGTTGCTGCCGCGGGCTGGTTCAGATGGCACAGCAAGCCATAGCTGCCAGCGGCAGAGACATCCCGCTAAAGGAGGTGGTGATTAGCATAAAGGGGGAGGTGAAGTCTGAGGCTTTAGTCGGGGGTCATCAGAGCGGTGAGGAAAGGGGCTGTGGGTGCGCTTTATAGTTAACGTGCTACGACATGATCAATGAGCAGGAGGTGTAACCATGGTAGAGCAGTGTCCGGGAGCGATCAACATACGGATGCCGAGGCTGGAGATGAAGACCTGTCCCAAGTGTGGCGAGGAAATTGAAATCTTCTCCAACGAGGCCAGCGCAAAATGCCTGAAATGCGGATTTGTGATCTACAATGACCTGCTGTCATGCGTGCAGTGGTGCGAGTACGCTAAGGAGTGCGTCGGGGAGAAAGCCTACGAAAGGGTGATGCAGCAGCTCTCAGAGCAGAAGGAACGAGAAGGGGAGCAGGAGCCCTGAGGAAGGGTTTTTGGATATGGTAATTAGGAGGGAGTGAACATGGAAGCTACAAGAATCTCATACCATGAGTCTGTCCGCAGGATGTACGAGCGGATAAAAGAAGACAAGATGGACAATGTCTGGGATCGCTATGAGGCCCAGGGCATGGGAGGCAATCCTGACCAGAGATGTTCTTTCTGCATGGGAGGTGTCCGCTGTGACCTGTGTTCCAACGGGCCTTGCCGTGCCGACGCAGCCAAGGACAAGAAGGGTGTATGCGGCATCAAGGCCGATGGCATGGCTATGCGCATGATGCTGCTAAAGAGTGTGATGGGGGCATCCACGTATCAGTATCATGCAGAAGAGACCATCAAGACACTACGGGCCACAGTGCGGGGTCAAACCCCGTTCCGGATTCGGGAGGCGGGGAAGTTAAGGGACTTCGCCGGGAGATTGGGGGTAAACAATACCGGAGCGGACGATGAGATTGCCCTTCGCCTGTGTGATTTTGCCGAAGCTGATTTCAACCGGAAGTCCAACGATCCCAGCCGGATCGTCGAGGCTCTGGCTCCCACAGAACGCAAAACTCTCTGGAGGCGTCTGGGTATTTTCCCCAGCGGCATCCATGATGAGATGCTGCGGAGCACCAGCTCCTGTCTGACCAACGTGGACGGCTATTACTTGAGTCTGGCCCTGAAGGCCATGCGTCTGGCCATTGCTATGGCGTATCAAAGTCAAATAGTCAACGAGTACTGCCAGGATATTCTTTTCGGCATCCCCAGGCCGCATCCGATGCGGGTAGACCTGGGTGTGCTGGATGCGGATTATGTGAATGTGCTGGCCAACGGCCATGAACCTTTTCTCGGCTTCGCTATGGTGCAGCTTGCCCGGCAAAAGCGGTGGCAGGAAAAGGCAAAAGCGACAGGAGCCAAAGGCTTGCGCGTCATCGCCAACATAGAAACGGGCCAGGAGATGATCCAGAGATGGGAAATGGATGACACATTCTATGGTTTCACCGGAAACTGGATAATGCAGGAGGCAGTGCTGGCCAGTGGTTGCGTAGACCTGTTTGCCTGTGATATGAACTGCTCCATGCCCATTGACCCTCTATATGCTCAGAAATACAGATTCAAGCTGGTCCCAGTAAGCGACCTGGTAGCCTTTGAAGGCATCTCGACGCGGATAAACTACGATCCGACGAAAGCCGAGAGCCAGGCAGCGGAACTGCTGCAAATGGCAATCGACAACTTCAAAGAGCGCAGGGCCTCTGTCCAACCAGTAACCGGGTTGCCAGTCACAGAGGCCGTGGTGGGTTTTTCCACGGAAAGCATATTGCAGGCCCTGGGAGGCACCCTGGAGCCTCTGCTCGATGCCATTAAGAAGGGCACCCTTAGGGGCGTGGCCGGTCTCGTTTCCTGTACTACGCTCAGGGACTATGGCCAGGATGTCCACACTGTAGCCGTGGCCAGGGAGCTGGTGAAACGCGATATATTGGTCCTTTCCATGGGCTGCGGAAACGGGGCATTGCAGGTTGCCGGTCTTTGCACACCCGAGGCTAGGGAATACGCCGGGGCGGGCCTTAGAGGCCTATGTCAAAAGCTCAATATACCTCCGGTGCTCAGCTACGGGACCTGCACAGATACCGGGCGCTTGGCAGACCTGCTGGCTAGTGTGTCGAACGCTTTGGGCGATGTGCCTATTCCTGACCTTCCCGTGGTCGCCGCCGCGCCCCAGTATATGGAACAGAAAGCCACCATCGATGCCATCTTCGCCCTGGCTCTGGGCCTGTACACTTATGTCAATCCTGTCCCGCCGGTGACTGGAGCACCAGGTTTGGTCAAGCTGCTGACTGAGGAATGTGTTGGGGTAACAGGTGGCCTGCTGAATGTGGAAAAAGATCCGGTGAAGGCGGCAGACGCTATGCTGGCCCATATAGAAGGGAAACGAAGGAAGCTGGGCATATAGGCGAGTCTTGTTTGAGAAATGTGACTTAGGTCACAGACTAAGGTGAAGATAGAACAGTATATTGCAACAGGGGGGATGTGGGAGTCCGGGGGGTAGAACGGGTGTTGAGAAAACAGGTTCAGCAAGGAGGTCTAGCAATGGATGCTGCCATTAAGGAGCTAAAGCAGAACGTATGCATTAAGGCGGTAAAGGGTCTCTACCGTGGCCGGGAGCGGATTG
>JBGOXA010000160.1:0-4843 GCA_041478915.1 Dehalococcoidia bacterium | reverse complement strand
GAAACTAAGATCCTCCGGAGAAATATAATGCCGTGCCAATAGCTGCTGTCTTATGAATTGATCCCAGGTTTCCCAGTATTGCTCTCCGGGAAGCTCCATAAGCACTACCGGCATGGGTGGTGTCTTTCCCGTCTGTAGCAACGTTAGCACTTCAAATCCTTCATCATGCGTGCCGAACCCGCCCGGGAATAGTGCGAAAGCATGGGCTTCCATGACAAAGAAGATCTTACGTGTAAAGAAGTATTTGAACCTAACTACTTTGGGATCGTCTTGAATAATCTTGGCAGGCCTGGTCTCGAACGGAAGGAGAATGTTCACCCCGAAGCTATTCTTAGGGCCGGCGCCCTCGACTCCGGCTTTCATGATACCTTCCGAAGCTCAGGTGATTACCATGAAGCCTTTCTCGGCCAGCAAATGGCCGAATCTGACTGCTAGCTCATAGTAAGGACTACCCTTAACTTCTCGGGCCGAGCCGAAGATCGAGACTTTGCGAACCGTCCTGTACGGCTTAAAGACACATGCAGCATGCCGGAATTCAGCCACTGCCCGATTGATGACTTTGAGGTCAAGAATATCAAGCTCGTCTCGTTCGCACTTTAGTGCGTTGAGAACGATATCCCTGTAAAGTAAGGAGCGCAAGTCTCTCTTGTCAGCCGTCAAGATCTCTTGTACTGCTCGAAGCACATCCTCCGCCGTATGTTTATTCGATCTCCCACCTATCATTGTTACCCCTCCATTGACCGGACTCGCGAGTATATGGCTAAATCCTATTGTCTTCTGGGTCAAACATACTATGAAAAACGAGCGTTGCGGACTATACTAGATACCGATAGAATTAGGTCAAGAGTAACAAGGAGGTGCAATATGGTGACCACGAAATACGATGTGATCATAGTCGGAGGAGGTCTAGGCGGCATCTCTTGTGCCGCTTTACTGGCGAAGCGGGGCCTTAAGACCCTGGTGCTGGAGAAGAACGAACGAACCGGGGGCAAAGCAATGGCCATCTCCGCAAAGGGGTTCAAGTATGAGCTGTGGCCCATCGGGGTAACCCCTATTAGGGGTCATGCCTTTGAGTCGCTCTTCAGGCAGTTGGGGGTAGAGTCCGAACTCAAGCTGATAGACCCGAAGACCGTAGCCACAGCATATCGAGGTCGATCAGGAAAGTGGAATATTAGTGTGGCGGTTATCGACCCGCAGCAGCCAATGAGTGCGGCAGGCATGCTCGAACAGTGGGGTCTCGACGCCAAGGAACAGGAGCTTGCCATGCGAGTGCTGACTGACGTCTACATGTTGCCTCCGGATAAGGTGAATGCTTTGGACGACACTACCCTTGACCAGTTCCTTGCCCAGTATGAGGTACCACGGCCTGTTCATAGCTGGCTGGCTTCCTTCTGTAACTGCGCACTAGCCGAGCCCATGGATTTGGTTTCTGCTTCAGAGTATATAAGAATGTTGCAGGATATAGTCGCAAACGGTGGTGGCTGCTACCCAGCCGGCGGACTGGGACACGTCGTTGACGTCATAACTCAGGCGATCAAGGCCAATGGGGGCGAAGTGCAAACACGCGCCAGGGTGGAGAGAATCACTGTTAAGGAGGGTAGGGTTACCAGTGTGGTTACCAAAGATGGAGAGTTCAAGGCTCCAATTGTGGTAAGCGATGCCGGTATCCAGCCTACGGTGCTCAAGCTGGTGGGGGAGAAGCACTTCGACCAGAGCTACGTAAACTATGTGAAGGACCTAGTGCCCGGGTGGGGATTCACCGGGCAGCGCTACTTTCTCAACAAGCCAGTCCTGCAGTTTGACCAGTGCTCTGTTTACACCGATGACAGCTCGCTGGACATGGATCGCTTCCTAAAGGTGAAGGCGGGCCAGATTCCTGATGATTTAAGCATATGGGGAATCGTCACGTCCAACTACGATCCTCAGATGGCGCCCAAGGGTAAGCAGATTCTGATTGCCGGCACTGTGTGCTCTCCCAATCCTGAGGCTACGGAGATAAAAATGTTATGGGATAAGGTGGACCAGACCCTTTTCAAGCTCTGGCCTGAAATGGTGCCTGTCATCGAAGCCAAGGAATATGCGGGGCCAGCCGATGTATCGACCCTCTCCCGGGACCATGTGCTGCCTGGTCAGGGAGGCGAAGCCGTGGGTATGGGGCAGATAGTGGGCCAGTGCGGCCGCTACAAGTCGTCGCCCAAGTCGCCCATTCGTGGTCTGTTCTACGTGGGGTGTGATGCTGGCGGCGTCCTCATGGGTACACACCAAGCGACGGACTCAGGCATTAAGGTAGCCGGGATGGTGTTCCATTATCACCGAATGAGGCAGGCGATGGCGTAGACATAAGTCCTGGAACAGCAAGCTGCCCTATTTGACCTTTATCCGGCGCAGTCACTCATTTTGCTGAGCCTCGGTGCAACAATTATCGCAACTGTGTCGTCATGACCGACGGGATTGCGAAATGTTAACTAAAACGTAGGCCTATTCAGCGGAGCAACAATCCGGTTATTTTGTTTAATAACAAGGCCCGTCAGTTCTAGTTGGCAACCAGCTTGCAACTCCCCTGAGAACGTTCTTAGAGTGTAAGCCCCAGTGCTTGGCGTGCCCCATTGCCACGCCGAATCAATTTATCCCATCTTCAACTCGAATCGACAGGCAATGTCCTCCGGGCTTTGTCGCGGCGGCAGCTTTAGCGGCGTCACCTTTATCCTGGGGTTCATGAGGTAATTCTCTATGCCCTCTTTCTCGAACCCGTGGCATATTTCCTCAATCATTTCCGGCGCTTCTCTCTCGTAGTACAGCAGTGAACGGCATTGCGTCATGGTCATTATGACGTGGTTCTCATTCTTTATGTCGAATTCTACGGGGTACAACGGCCCGACATTGTTGTCCAGGGGCAACTGAAGGCACTTGAGCGAATCAAGAACGGTGTTGAGCTTGATGTTGGCTATCTTGGCATACCTCGGGTTCACGCGCTGAGCCACTCTCTTCCAGGCAGCCCGATTTATATCGTTGGCCGCTTTGAATCCAAGCCTCCTCCTGGCAGCATCGTAATAGCCTGCACTCATGGTTATCCAGGCGAATTGCCAGGTCTGCATCATCTTGAGAAGAAAAGCCTTGGAGAAGTTCCGGTGAGTTAGTTTGGGATAAAAGGGGCCGCTCAGATCATCCAGCTCGGGAATATCCGTTGTCTCATCAACTACTTCCTGCTTGTCTCGAATCCTGGTGCCCTTGGGCACTTCGAGCTTCAACTCCCATTGACAGGCGATGTCATCCGGCCCTTTCCGAGGAGGCAGCTTCCTAGCTGTCACCCGGACATCCGGGTTCACCTTGTATTTCTCGATGATCTGGGGTTCATTTATCTGGCACATGGGCACTATTCTCTCTGGCGCGTTTCTCTCACACCACTCCAAGGAGGGACACCTCTGGACGGCGAGTATTGCATGGTTCTCATTCTTGATATCATACACCACCGGGTATATTGCCCCCATGCTGTTGTCCAACGGCAACTGGAGGGCCTTGAGACAATCAACCACGTTCTTCATCGGGATTCTGGCTATCTTGACGTACCTGGTATTGCAGCGTTCCGCACACTTAAGCCACATCTCCAGATCACAATCAAAGGCCGTTTTGTCATCTGATCTTTTTTTGATTTCATCGAAGTACGCTGCATCCAGTTGAATCCAAGCCCATTGCCATACATGGATCAGGTTGAGTAGGAATTCTTTCGAGAAATCATCAAAAACCAGGCGTGGATTAAAGGGACCGCTGTAGTCATTTAGTTCTGTCATGTTAAACCTCCTTTAGCAGGATTTCCCACATCAATTGTTGACAAAGCCTTGCCCGGCCATCATTGCTGTATTGGCTCATTTATAATACCTTTACTCCACGACTGTCAATCCTCTTGAAGATTTTAGCGGCATAGTTTCATAGAGATCGCCAGCCTGGTTATTGGAGAATCATATCAGGCCAAGGACAAGGTGTGGTTGACAGGCAGGTGATCAACAATGTACTTTCAGTAAGCCAACTGAAACTGTAAAGGAGGAGAATATGAAGCAAGAGATCAAGGATAGACAGGAGGCACGCTTCAGAAATACAGGAAATATGAGGCAACGCTACAAAGCTTGGGCAGAGAACCTGGCATCACTTGTTGCACTCATGGTAGTGATCGGTGAAGAAGTGGCTGGTGAGCAGTTTCTGCGCAAGGTAGAGGAAGCGATCTTTGAAGGCAGCAAGTTGGATGTTCAGAGGCATAAGGAAGCAGCAGGAATAGCCGAAACGGAGACAGCACCAGATTGCCTGGCTATTGGAAGATTACTCGACATCATAGACGATTCCCTGGCCAATTTCTGGGATGGCTACATTGAGAAGTCGCCCAAGGTATTTGAAAAACGTGTTGTTACGTGCCCTGTAGCGGAGGCATTTAGCATGGCGCCTGTTGTTTGTGAGCGGGTGATAGCAAGCGGTCTGAAAGGTTACGTCAAAGCCCTAAATCCCAAAGCCGAAGTTCGTTTAACAGAACTCATGTCAAAGGGTGACGATGCGTGCCGGTATCGGATAGAGATTACAGACTAGATAGCAGGGCAGCCTGGCGGGTAAGTGAACAACTTGACGAAGTGTGACCCAACAATCCGCCCAAATGTGTCACATTACCGCAGGGATTGTTGCCCAAGTCGCCTGAGATGCCCTAGTCAGATGCGGATTGTAGGCCAACGCACCGTCCGTTTAGCTTTCAGAGAAAAGTCTGGCAACAATCCCCGCTGACGATTTACAATGTTTCCTTGTGTTGCCCCAACGCAACGTCCAGCTCTGATCGAAAGCCATGCGCGTCGTTTGCACGCAGTTT
>JBGOXA010000121.1:0-5733 GCA_041478915.1 Dehalococcoidia bacterium | reverse complement strand
ATGCTTCAGATATCGATGGCATCCTCGCCGAGTGGCTATCTACGCGCACCAAACAGCAGGCAACTGAAGAGATGCAGGCGGCAGGTGTGGCTGTTACACCGATCAGTACCCCTGAGGATGTGGTAAAAGACCCCCACCTGAATGCGAGGGGCTTCTGGGTTAGGATCGACCACCCGGTGGTGGGCGAGGTGACCTATCCCGGAGCGCCCATGGATATGTCAGAGGGTGGCTTCCAGGTGAGGATGCCGGCGCCTCTCCTGGGACAGCACAACGTTGAGGTCTATGGGAAACTGGGCTACAGCAGGCAGGACATGGTTAGGCTCAGGGCGGCAGGGGTTATCTAATGCTGACTCATGGCTTGTCAAAGGAGGTTTCCGCTATGGTTGCTAGACTACCACTGGAAGGAATAAGGGTTCTGGATATCACCACAACCTGGGCCGGCCCCTATGCCACCATGCTGCTGGGTGACCTTGGGGCTGAGGTCATCAGGGTAGAGTCCATTCATCACTTCGCTTCCACTACCAGAGGTATGATGCCCCGGCCCCCGGTGGGATTATATGAGAATACTGAGAAAGGAGGCATGTATCAGTATCCGGACCGCAGGCCAGGCGACACGCCCTGGAATAGGGCTACCATGTTCAATAGCCACGGTAGAAACAAATATGCTATCACCATTGACCTGGAACGTCCCAGGGGCAAGGACATCTTTAAAGAGCTAGTGAAGATCTCGGATATATTCATAGAGAACAACGCCTTTGGAGTGATAGAGAAGCTGGGACTGACCTACGATGTGCTTAGCCAGGTCAATCCTCGCCTGATTATGGTCCGGGCCCCCAGTTATGGGGTGAAAGGTCCCTACCGGACCTGGAGGGGCTACGGCTCTCAGGCAGAGGGGGTGGTAGGCCATACCTGGCTGAGCCAGTATTCGGTAGATGACATGCCAAAGAGGACCCTGACCTTTACCATGGACACTGTCGGTGGCTGTGGCATAGCCTTATCTGCCATAATGGCCCTCCAGCATCGGGAAAGAACAGGAAAGGGGCAGCTGGTTGACCTTGCTCAGGCTCAATGTGTGGCCACTTGTCTGGGAGAGGCGTTCATGGACTACACCATGAATGGCAGAGTTCAGGAAACGATGGGAAATCGCCACCCATCGGCGATCCAGGGCTGCTACCGATGCGCCGGTGAGGGTATCGACGAGTACATAGTGATTACCATTACTAATGATGAGGAATGGGAGGGCTTTTGCCGTGCGATCGGCAATCCCCCGTGGAGCCAGGAGGAAAGGTTCACCGATGCACTCAGCCGTTATGAGAACCATGATGAGCTCGACAGGTACATCGAAGAGTGGACTAGCCAGCGCAATAAGTACGATGCAATGCACCTACTCCAGAAAGAGGGGGTCCCTGCCGGGCCGGTAATGAATGAGAGGGACGCCTATAACGATCCCCATTTGAAGGAGCGCCACTTCTTCCTGAAAATCACCCAGAAGTGGTGTGGGACTCACCTCTACGCTGGCTTCCCTTGGAGACAACTGCGTGCACCACAAAAGGCATACCTGGCACCACCCGGTCTGGGCGAGCATAACGAGTATGTCTTCAAACAGATCCTCAAAATGACTGACGAGGAGTATGCCGAGCTGGAGAGGGAGCAGTATATCGGCGATACGTACCTTCCTTCGGTTAGGTAGGCGCGCTAAACGAGTCCGTTTGACTTCATCTCGGTGGGGTGGCTGTCCAGACAACCACAGCGGCACAATCTCGTGCCATCTTTTGCCTGCGAACGATGCTCGACCGTCTTACGGCGCCAGCATTATCGGCAGCCACTCGCCTGCCCACTTGAAGGACTTTTCGGCAGCATTGATTCTCCATAACGCCGTGTAGTCCATCAGGGTCCGTTTCGTCTCGCTGTAACCGTTTACCGGGTAGTTTTCCCATATTGGGCCGTCCGTCTTGTATTTTATGGCCGCGTCATAGTAGGCCTGGCCATTGAAATTCTGGGCACCCACTTCGTTTACCGCCCGGTCCAGGATGTCGAACGGGACAGCTACGAACGACGCACCAGCACCTTCATAGGCCTGATTGTCGGCATAGTTTGAGATGTCCTTTCCACCAGTACGGTATTCCAGCAGCATGTCATACATCCGCTGGACCAGGGGACTCTCGTCTCGGTCTGCCCAGCTTAGGCAACTCATCCCCCATACGGCTCCATCCAGGGATCCCCACCCGTTCATCGCTGTGAAGAAAGGTAGGGCAGAGCTCATACTACCATCAGGATCGAGGACCTTTGCCTTGTGATACCCGGCGGCCAGGTAATCCCTCCAGAAATATGCCCCTTGAGGCGATTGTGAACTTATGTAATCGCAGTCCTTCAGCTTCCTCACCGCGCTCTGGAAGTCCATGGTGCCGGTGGGCAACAGAATACCATCGACAAACTCAAACTTATCCGGGTGAGCCTGAGCGTACGCTTTCATCGCGTCTACTTTGTCCAAGTCAGTGAGAGTAGGCCAACTGGCTATGCCAAGCTTGGGAATCCCGTTGCTATAGTCCCAATCATGCTCACTGATCCATTTCAACAAGGCAAAGGTTGGGTACCTGGAAAAAGTGCTGGTGAGGAATACCCATCCTGGAGGCTCCACAAGGCCCGGAGATCCAGAACTGCTGACGATCACACACTTGTTTCTCTCCGCAAAAGACTTTAACACCTCTGCGTCTTGGGCCATAACGACAACAATTACTTCTGCCCCCTTACCTCTAAGCCAGTCATAACCAGGTACTATTCTGGCCGCGTCGAAGTGAGTATCATATACAATGGCGTTTATCTTTACGCCAGGGATAAGGTCTTGATCATTGTAGTATCTTGCGGTATCAACGAATACCTCGGCGATAGGTTTAATGGCTGACGAGGCCACCCCGGTCAGGTCTGCCATGCAGCCTATAGTGATCGTCGTCCTTTCCTCTCCCTTCTTACCACAGCCAAAGCCGAATGTAGCCACAAGGACTAAGATCAACAGGGCCATCGTTACCTTCTTCAAAAGACTGCTCATCTTGCTCCTTGTTGTGTTTTCTCTCTTCGTTCTACGTGCCTCACCAAATAGCTATACTCTCTCATTCAACTATCACCCCCTTTGACTGAGATTTCCTATCTCAACGATTGATAAAGGACCCCCGCTTTCTATGAGATGATTATCATACCTTTTCCCCTGACCGTCAAATGCCTTTTGGAACACCGCAGTCCGGCGTCCGCTCTACTGCCCAAGTAACACTGAATCGCCCGTTAAGGCGCTGCAGTCGATCTACCACGGGCAAAGAAGCCAGCCTGTTCTCTCTTCTTGATCCGGGATTGCCCAGTTTCACTCTTCACAACGAGGAAATCGCCTGTCGGTACCGGGCAAAGATGTGAACGCTTACGCACCTGGACTAGGGGGGAACACTAGTTCTCATTGCACTGCACATTAGTCCATTTTGTGCAGTGCGGGTAGCGGAAGCCTGTTTTGTTACCTCACTACGCAACGAGAACGCTTTGTTTCGCTGCTTGAAGCCGTTGCAGCCCGTGCTTGGCCTGGGCTTCCATTTCCCTCTCTGCCTGTACGTCCTCCCTGGGCAGTTCGATGAACAATCCGGCCATAATGGCTCCATGGCCAGCCTCCCGCGGGGTATACCCCCATGCTTCTCGGTTGCCAGCAGAGCGTGCGTCCCCAGGTCGATGCACATCTGAAATCGCCACCCCAAGATGGCCTCTATCGGTGGAGACATTTCCTTTGGCATGCCATTCTCATTGTGCCTTAACAAGTTGTTAAGCAGGCTTGCTATTCGAACCCTTTGGGTCCGTTGACAATCCCTTGCAAGCAAAAAATCTGGACTGCACCCCTACCGTTGGACAGAAAGGGTTAGGAGGGCCTGGCGGGATCCCTCCTGGCTGTCATGCTGACTTAGCAATTTCTATGAAATTAGAAAGGAGGCGACGTGTAACTGAGGTGCTGAATAAGTCCAAAGACCTTGCTTATTAAGGATGTCAGGGATATGATGCTAACCAAAGGATAATAAGGCGACAAAGGTTACAATAAGGTTTCATAGAAGGGGGGTATAATGTTGCGCTGGAAGAAAAAGGGAGCAATCTTAACTCTGGGGCTGGTCTTGGCTGTTTTGGCTCTTATCTTTCCTCTATCCTTGCCGGTGTCTGCTGCTCCCATTATCAGTCCCGATGGCTGGGCGTGGCAGAATCCTTTGCCACAAGGGAATGTCCTCCTGGATGTCTGGGGCAACTCTGCTTCTGATGTCTTCGCCGTAGGGCTGCATGGCACCATCCTGCACTGCGATGGCAGCTCCTGGAACTCGATGGAAAGCGGCACTACAGAGCATTTGGGTGGCATCTGGGGTAGCTCTGCCTCTGATGTCTTCGCCGTGGGGGAGTCTGGCACCATCCTGCACTATGACGGCAGCTCCTGGAGCGAGATGGCCAGCGGCACCACGAACAGCCTTTATGGTGTCTGGGGCAGTTCTTCGTCTGATATCTTCGCCGTGGGGGATTCTGGTACCATCGTGCATTATGATGGCACCTCGTGGAGCTCAGTGACCAGTGGTGTCTCGTTTTGGCTTCATGGTATCTGGGGCAGCTCCTCTGATGATGTCTTTGCCGTGGGGTTTTGGGGCACCATCCTGCACTATGATGGTGGCTCCTGGAGCTTAATGACCAGCGGCAGCACAAACAACCTTTATGGTGTCTGGGGCAGTTCCTCTGATGATGTCTTCGCCGTGGGGGATGATGCCAGCATCCTGCATTATGATGGCAGCTCCTGGAGCGAGATGGAGAGTGGCACCGCCGTCTTTGGGCTTATGGATGCCTGGGGCAGCTCCTCCTCCGATGTCTTTGTTGTGGGAAGGTTTCAGTCTGGTGAGTGGAGCATTATCCTGCACTATGATGGTAGTTCCTGGAGCGAGATGAGTAGCCTTGACGCAAATGGGCTTGATGGTGTCTGGGGCAGCTCCTCTAACGATGTCTTCGCCGTGGGATATGCGGGCGCTATCCTGCACTGTGATGGTAGCTCCTGGAGCAAGATGAGTTCGGGTGCCACCACAAATCACCTTACTAGTGTGTGGGGAAACACTCCCACCGATGTCTTCGCCGTAGGTGATCCTGGCACCATCCTGTACTACGATGGTAGCTCCTGGAGCAAGATGGATAGTGGCACTATATACACCCTCTGGGGTGTCTGGGGCAGCTCCTCCATCGATGTCTTCGCCGTGGGGGGTAGTGGCACCATCCTGCACTATGATGGTAGCTCTTGGAGCGAGATGGGGAGTGGCACTATATACACCCTTTGGGGTGTCTGGGGCAGTTCCTCCACCGATGTCTTTGCTGTGGGGGATTTTGGGATCATCCTGCATTATGACGGCGACTCCTGGAGCGAGATGGAGAGCGGCACTGGAAGCACCCTTTGGGATGTCTGGGGGAGCTCCTCCACCGATGTCTTTGCCGTGGGGGATTTTGGCACCATGCTACACTATGACGGCGATTCCTGGAGCGAGATGGAAAGCAGCACTGGAGACACCCTTTTGGGTGTCTGGGGCAGTTCCTCCTCTGATGTCTTTGCTGTGGGGGAGTGGGGCACCATCCTGAATTACGATCGCTGCTCCTGGAGTGAGATGTAGAGTGATGCAGTATATAATCTTAAGGGCGTCTGGGGCAACTCCTATGGTTATGCATTTGCCGTGGGGTATCTGGCACCATCCT
>JBGOXA010000218.1:0-3795 GCA_041478915.1 Dehalococcoidia bacterium | reverse complement strand
CAGCATAAGCTCGATCTCGGCCGTAGTGCGTGCCCATCTGCCACTCTGCCACTCTCTCTTCCGGGTGCAGTGGCGGCAGAGAACAGGGCAAATGTTGGTCAGCACCATCAGAACCCTGTCTGGGTAACGGTGAACTAACCCAGGCACCACGGAGTCCTCTGCTTCTGCCAGAGGGTCCGCTTTGCCCATAAAGGCAAAAGCTATTTCCTCAAAAGAAGGGATGGCTTGCTTTCTAACGGGGTCGTCAGGGTTATTCTGGTCGATGAGACAGAAATAGTATGGGGTGATTGAAAACGGGTATCTACCCGTTACCAGCCTGAGCCTTGCCTGTTCTTTATCTGACAGGTGGATAAGGCTTGCCAGTTCTTGGACAGTATTAATTCGGTTGCGGAACTGCCATTTCCAGTCATTCCACTGTTCCTCGGAGACATGGCCGAAGAACCTTTGTCTGTTCTCCCGTGCCCTTTTACTTGGGGGTTCTTCGGCGGCGCTCTCTACCGAGTGGGGGGGCTCCTCTTGGGCCTCCTTGCAAACTTGGACATTCACAGACGTTGCCATTGCTAGTGTACACCTCCTCTAATTTTCGTTTTTGAAATTCGAATAAAGCACAATAGAGACGATTCGTTTTTCACAGTAACCATCAATAATCTCTTATTTATCTCCTATCTCCCTCCTGAAAAAGACAAATTCCCTATTCTTATCTGGAAAGAACAGGGTTTTTCATCTGTCGCCACTATTTCAGCTACGCTCGCGGGCCTTAGCCCGCTTTCGATGTCCATCCTGCCTTATTTATCTCTCCCCCCCCTGTAAAGGGGAAGCACGATCTTATGTCCTTTCTCCGCCTACATCCGCAAATAGCGGTAACGAAGCCCTCATTTATAACGTCCTGTTCATGAAACCACTTTCATGTTATCATACACCACATTGCAAATTTGTCAATACCCCCGGCTAATGTCACTCTGAGCAGCCTGCCTCAAGCGTACGACGAAGAACCTGTGAGGTTCCTCTCCTTCCGTAAGGAAGGAGAGGAATGACGTTGATAAACCGTCTCCAGTCCTGGGCTTGAATTATGCCCCCAGCCATGTTATAAATAACCCTTGAAGGTGCTTTGGATTCATGTTAGGCTAATGATGAGCGATCCTTCATGTATTATGATACATCTTTTGGAGGGCTTGTCAAGACCTTTGTTGAGCGATTTCTGCAAAGAGGAGGTAGCAAATGCCCCAGTGGACTTTCCTCACCAACCATGCCATGGTACTTAGCTATATCTCCCGTCACCCCCGCACTACAGCCCTGGACCTGGCAATGGCCATCGGCATCACCGAGAGGGCTACGCGTAAAATAATCGCCGACCTTTTGACTGAAGGCTATATCACCAAGAAACGCGAAGGAAGACGGAGTCGCTATCGCATCAACCCTGACCTTCCCCTTCGTCACCCTGTCCACGGTGAGACCGCCATTGGGGACTTGCTGAAGGTGCTCGGCTGGAAAAGGCGTAGCCGCTCCGTAAGAACAACGTGACTTGTGGATAGATTGGTTTTGGAGGGGCGATCCCCAAAAAGGAGAATGTCAGGCAGCATCCCACGAGACCCAGAAGCATATCCGTATTTGCCATGCTTGGCTCAAGCGCAGGGATAGCGCATCGAATTGTGACCGCCGTTCGCCATAGACTTTTCCCAGATTGCTGGTGTATCATGTACGCCACTGCCCAAGAGACGAGGAGGACAAGCAAGGCTCTTGCCCAAAGCAATGCTGCCCAAACGTATCCATAGACTGGATGAGCTGGCCAATAACCTTTGGTGGAGTTGGCACCCCCAGGCACGCGAGCTGTTCCGGGTCCTGGATTATCCGATGTGGAGAATAACCGACCACAACCCGGTCAAGCAGATTCGCGAAATCAGTGCCGAGAGACTGGAGGCGGCGGCTGTCGACCCACGATTTCTCAGTCTGTATGACTCTGTAATGTGGCATTACGACACCGATATGTCGGCCGGCAACACCTGGTTTGCGACCAAGTACTCTCGCCCGCTATCAGGGCCGATCGCCTATTTCTCAGCGGAGTATGCTACCCACAACTCTCTCCCCATCTACGCCGGAGGCCTAGGAATCCTGGCTGGTGACCTATGCAAGGAAGCAGGCGACCTGGGGCTGCCCCTGGTCGCCGTGGGTTTCATGTACCCCCAAGGGTATTTCCATCAGCATATTGCCGCCGACGGGCGCCAGGTAGAAATCTACAGGCAACTGGACTTCGACGAGGCACCTGTCAATCTGGTCTTTTCTCCTCAAGGCGGCAGACTCCTGGCCCAGATTCAGTTGGCTGATAAGACGCTACATGTTGCCGTGTGGCTCGTTCGTTTGGGTTCTGTTAACCTTTATTTGCTAGATACTAACGTCGAGGAGAATGCGCCACAAGACCGGCAACTGTCTGCCCGTCTCTATACTGCTGACCAGGAGCAGCGTATCCAACAGGAGATAGTACTGGGAATCGGTGGCGTGCGAGTTCTAAGGGCGCTTGGCATCAAGCCCTCAGTCTGGCACGCAAACGAAGGCCACACCGCCTTCATGATGCTAGAGCGCATTCAGGAAGAGGTGCAGGAGAGGAATATTCCTTTCGCCCAGGCCCTTGAGCGGGTGAAGGCTACCAGCGTTTTCACTACGCATACGCCTATTGCCGCCGGCCACGATGTCTTTCCCCCCGAGCTGGTGGAAAAGTACTTTCAAAACTACTGGCGTTCCCTGGGCATTGACCGGCAGACGTTCCTGAAGCTAGGACAGTATGGTGATTGGGCAGGCCAAGGGTTCAATATGACGGTCCTAGCCTTGAGAACGTCGGATTGGCGCAATGCGGTGAGCAGGGTTCATGGCGCGGTGTCGCGAAAAATGTGGCATATCCTCTGGCCTGACGTCCCAGAGGAAGACGTACCTTTTCCATACGTGACCAATGGGATTCACGGGCCCACATGGCTCGCCCCTGAAGTGGCTCGCCTGCTGGAGAAGTACCTGGGGCAGGATTTGCACGACCTGGTGGAAAGGCAAGATGATCCGAGTCTTTGGGAACACGTCTCTGACATTCCAGACGAAGAGTTCTGGGCCGCCCACCAAATTTTGAAGCAGAAGCTGATGGGCGTGGTGCATGAACGGGCCCAAGGGCGCTGGGCCGAGAGCGATACGGCGGCGGATCAGATTCTGGCCATGGGCACCTTGCTGCACCCGGAAGTGCTAACTATTGCCTTCGTGCGGCGCTTCACGGAGTACAAACGGCCAGCACTCATTTTCTCCGATGTGGAACGTCTGAAGCGAATAGTCTGCCATCCATCGCGGCCAGTTCAGATAATATTCGCTGGAAAGTCACACCCGGCGGACCTTGCCTCTAAGAACTTGCTCCGAGAGGTGTACAGCATGGTGAAAGACCGTGATTTTCGAGGGAGAGTGGCCTTTGTCGAGGACTACGATATACATATGGCACACTATCTGGTCCAAGGGGTTGACGTTTGGCTGAACACCCCGCGTCGGCTTCAGGAAGCCTGTGGCACCAGTGGCATGAAGGCCTCAATAAACGGTGTTATTCACCTCAGCGTACCCGACGGCTGGTGGCACGAAGGTTATAACGGTGCCAATGGCTGGGCCATCGGCACCGACTCCGGGCCTGGCGATCCCAGGGAAGAAGATAGAGCAGATGCCGAGGCGCTCTATACCCTGTTGGAAAAGAAGATTGTGCCGCTCTACTACGAAACAGATCGCAGGGGCGTGCCTCATGGCTGGATTCGTGTTGCCAAGGAAGCTATTCGCTCGATT
>JBGOXA010000111.1:0-6091 GCA_041478915.1 Dehalococcoidia bacterium | reverse complement strand
AGGGAGCATGGCCACCACTGACTTCCTCCATCGCTCTACCTCCAGGAAGTCAATAATTTCCTCTACCGCCTTGCGGTGCTTTATTTCTTCTCTGTGTGGCCTTCCGAAGTAGAAGGCCCCCTCAAGCCAGCTGGATTTGAAACGGAAGTGCCTGGCTGCCATCAAGTTGTCTACCACAGTTAGACTGGCATAAAGCTGGATATTCTGGAAAGTCCTGCTTATGCCAAGCTGAGCAATCTTGTCCGGGCGCAGCTTGGTGATCAGCTTCCCCTCGAAGTAGATTCCCCCTTGCTGAGGGCGGTAGAAACCATTGACGCAGTTCAGAGTGCAGGTCTTCCCTGCTCCATTGGGTCCGATGACGGCCAAGATCTCACCTTCCCTGACCTCAAAACTCACATCGTCCAAGGCCTTGACCCCACCAAAGCTTAGGTGAAGACCTTGGAGACTGAGCTTAACGTTGTTGCTGCCTGTCATGTTCTTAGCACCTCCCAACAATAGTGGGCCAGTAATCTTCACCCTCAAAAGTTAGATTTGTATTAGAGTATAGTATGGCCAATTCTGTGGGCCATGTCAACCCAGACTGGGCTCTATGTCAAGCTGTGCTGAAAGAGGCACGGGATGGTACAAACCCTAGGAGCATCTTTCTCCAGTAGACTTCCACATTCCTCAAGCCACAGGAGAGGCACTTCAGCATCTTTATCTTGTTCCTTTCCACGGAAGGACATCCCTCGGTAAAGGCATTGGTGGCCCTGCTGTTGAAGTCATTCAAGCGGGCTCAATAGCTTTGGGGCACTGACTGCAATCCAAAAGGGTAACATCACCAGAAGTCACCAGAAGCAAGGTGTCATGTCCTCATTGCAGCAGTGGTTGGCCACGTGGTCAATTGCGAGAAGACCAAGCTTTGGCGGGCTGAGGCTGTTTGCTTTGCAGTACTTGGGGCAAGGAAGTCAAGGCAGGCCAGTTAAGAGTTTCAAGAGGGCGTCAGCGTGCTGCTCCATCCCTTGCCGATGGATCAAGGTAGCCAGTCATCTCTTTGTATAGCCCCATGGGAAACGTGATGGCTGCTGTCTCGGGCTCGCCAACTGACAGTTGCACCGCCTGCCATCCGAGATAAAGGCGCCCTTTGCGTGGCGCCTTGAATTCAGACCACGGGATCAGCACCGGCGGATGCTTGCGAATGGCTGATAACCACGACTGTCGGTGTCCCAAATGAAGATACATGCCTTGCGGGCTGAGAACAACCGTCACGCAGAGCCGCCAGCGCACTGCGCCAACCTTGATCGTCTGCCGCGTAAGCTTCCTGCCCTCCGGCTCCATAATCGCCCCGTACCTCTGAGCCAAGGCGTTCCATCTGCTTGTCTGGGCGAAGATGGAGTAGAGCAGGGCAAGAAATCCAGCAAGAAAGAGGAGTATGCCAACGGGAATACCAACGGCGAGCACCACGGCGAGAAGCCAGCCTTCCATGTCACTTATCAAACGGTGACAAACTCAACACGGGGTAGAGAGCTAGCAGTGTGGCAACAAACATAAGTGCGCCACCAGCATAATTCCCGTACAGAGAATATACGACACACAAGAGAACAGATAGGCCAAGCATAGCAACCCAAAGCAGCTCGCTTAGAGCACGTTTCGAACCGTGAGGTGCCTGCGGCCACGGATCTCCCTTCGGGCCTGGTGGTTTTTGAAGGCCGGTGTTTTCCTTCGAACCTTGAGGTTCTTGTTCTCCGTTCACGGTGCACTTCTTTGCAGGCGGTCCCCAGCAGGAGCGCCAAAACTATTAGCGACAGGACAATAGCAATAGATTTGCCTCAGCTATGTTTCCCCGCTTGAGGCAACGGTTTGCCCAGCTATGATGGCGTCCCTGCCGGGACTCGAACCCGGAACCTACTGTTTAGAAGGCAGTTGCTCTATCCTATTGAGCTACAGGGACCAAGCCCATCACCCAATATCATAGGAGGAAATGCAGTCAAGAGCAAGAGGAATAAACATCTTTGCTGACTGAAATGGGTTAGGTTTCCAGGGATATGTGCAACCAGTGCAGAATGTAGTTCAGCCCCAAGGCTCCCAAGTAAGCGACATATATCCCCTTTACAGCTTTGCCAGCCGTACAGGACAGATAGAATTTCCACGGTGGGTAGTTGATAGCTCCGGCGGCGGCGCCAAACAAGGCAAAGACTGGGTTAAATATTGCTGAAGCAAGGAACAGGGTCAATGACCCCCTTCTTGCCATCCAACCCCTTACTCGAGAGTAGATTTTGTTGTTCTTTTGCTTCTCTGTGAGGAGGGAGTGACCACTGTGCCCGGCAAGATAAAAAACAAAAGCTCCAAGACCCTCACCTGCCCCAGCAGCCAGGCCAACAAGAAGAGGGGATGGCAATATCCCGCCCAGGGCAAAGATGATCGGTGCCCCAGGGACATAGACAATAAAAGTCGCTCCAGACATGAGACTGATAAGGAAAGCCCCAAGATAACCGTATTCGTCGAAGTTCTTTAGCTGGTTCCTGAAAACGACGGCCAGCGCTGCCATTCCAAGGACGCACAGCGCTGATAAGACGATGAGGTACTTTGCGACTTTCTTCGGGGGTGCCTGGCTGTCCTCAGCAGAAGTATCGGCAGCTATGCTTAGCGTGGGACAGTCGGAGGAAAGGCCCTGGCATGGCTCTTTTTTCTCCTCTTCAGCAGTCTCGCTCATTTGTTTTCGCTCAAGAATACAGCCAAATTTGGGGGGAAGTCAACAAAGGTGGGCGGATAACTGTGCTTAACTGTGCCTGTGTTATAGCCAAGGGTCTGCCGATTCTCCGCTTTGGCTCGGGTGGTGGGCAGGACTGTTAGACATTGCCTGTGTTGACAAAGTTATGCTGGTGGCTATACGTTATACTTCAGGGCGAGGTGGTAACTGTCAGTCGGAACGGTGACAAAGGTCGGCTGTCAACAGGGCTCGAAAGAATGACAAGGAAATGATATGATTTTCTTCTGAGGGAGGGTAAAGCTATGTCAGGGCATTCAAAGTGGTCAACCATTAAGCGGGCAAAAGGAGTGGCCGATGCCAAACGAGGTCAGATATTTACCAAGTTGGCCAAGGAAATCATGGTGGCGGTTCGCGAGGGAGGAAGCAGCCCTGAGCAAAATTTCCGCCTGCGGTTGATAATACAGAAGTGCCGCGATAACAATATGCCCTCGGATAATATCGAGAGAGCCATCAAGAAGGCCAGCGGCGAGGGGGCTGGCACAGCTCTGGCCGAGGCAAGTTTCGAGGCTTACGGCCCTGGTGGGATAGCTATTTTGGTCCAGGTGCTCTCAGACAACCGCAATCGTACCCTTCAAGAGATACGCAGTATCTTGAATCGGAGTGGAGGAAGCATGGCTGAGGCTGGCTCGGTGTCGTGGCTGTTCGAGTCCAAAGGAGTGATAGCTATCGAGACCAATCAGCTTGATGCCGAGGAAGTGGCCCTTTGGGCTATTGACGCTGGCGCTGAGGACGTCAAAATTGAGAAGGGTTATCTGGAAGTCTACACCAAATCGGATACTCTTGAGGTAGTGCGGCACGCCTTGGAAGAAAAAGAGGTGCCAATAGCTTCTGCCGAGCTATCGATGATCCCCAAGACTACTGTCGATCTGGATGAGGAGAATGCCATACGAGCTCTCAAGCTGCTGGACAAGTTGGAGGAGTTGGACGAAGTGCGGCGGGTGTTCTCTAACGTCGACTTCTCTGAGGAAGTCTTGGAAAAACTGAAGGCCAGCGTCTGAATAGCAATGCGGATCTTGGGCGTCGATCCGGGCACTCTAAGGATGGGTTATGGCTTGATTGAGGAGCATGAGGAGGAGCTGATAACGCTGGATTATGGTGTTTTAGTTGCTTCGCGTCGTCGACCCTTGGCGGAGCGGCTACATCTCTTGTATCTGGAGTTGATGCAGGTTGTCGCCCGCTATCATCCTGACGAGATGGCCGTTGAAGAGCCCTTTGTGGGTCAGAATGCTCGCTCAGCCCTGGCTATAGGCCGAGCACAAGCAGTGGCTATGCTAGCTGCGGCCGCGAATAGTATCCCTGTCTATAGCTACCTGCCAGCCAAGGTGAAGCAGACGGTGGCTGACTATGGAGGTAGTGGCAAGGAACAAGTCCAGCAGATGGTCGGCATCCACCTGAAGCTCACTGAGACTCCCCAACCCAGCGATGCTGCCGACGCTCTAGCGGTAGCTATTTGCCACTTGCAAGAGAAGCGCCTGGCCAGGCTCCTGGCTACAAGCGGAAGGTAAGGAATGATTGCCGCTGTTGAAGGAACGTTGGAGCTGCGCGGTGCTGGCTGGGCTGTTATCAAGGTGGGTGGGGTAAGCCTCCGGGTCCAGGTGTCGAACTTCACTCTAAATGAGCTTGATGCTATAGGAGAAAAGGTCCGACTACATACACACCTTCACTGGAAAGAAGACAGCATAGCCCTTTATGGCTTTATGTATCAGCAAGAGCTTGACCTCTTCAAGTTGCTCATCACTGTCAACGGAGTAGGGCCAAAGTCAGCTCTGGCCATGCTTTCTGGGATGGACTACGAGCGGTTGGCCTCGGCCATTGCCACTGGCGATGTTGACCTTCTTACCGAGCTACCCGGGGTGGGCAAGAAAATGGCCGGTCGCTTGGTGGTGGAGTTGAAGAGCAAGCTGGAGAAGGAATGGGTTGGGGTGAGTCCACAGCTTGCTGAAAGTACTGCCGAGCTAACAGCGGTGCTGACCAGTCTTGGCTACTCTGCTTCTGATGCTGCCAGAGCTGCGGCGCGGGTTCCCCCCTCATCTGGCCTTAGCTTAGAGGAGAAGACAAAGCTGGCTTTGCGCCATCTGGCAAAGTGACGATGGGACGGGTTACGGGTTATAGGCTGTCTCATCTTGGCTGATTGAAGAATTTCTACTCCCATCGTTCCAGTGCTTTCCGTGCCGCATCTTTTTCGGCTAATTGTTTGCTCTTGCCGTATCCTCGACCCAGCACTTTGCCGTCTATTACCACCTCGACCCAGAATTCCCTGTCGTGATCCGGGCCCTCCTCTCGCACCAGCCGATAGGTCGGCCTCTCTTGTCTATTAGCCTGAACAAGCTCCTGCAATCGCGATTTGTAATCAGTGGCTATTCCTTCCTCTATCGCCTGCCGCAGGCCATCATCAAAAAGCCTCAGAATCAGATTCCTGGTGGTCTCAACCCATTGATCTATTAATACAGCGCCTATTATTGCTTCGAAGACACAGGCGAGATTCCTTGGTCTATTGCGTCCCCCACTCTTCTCCTCACCTTCTCCCAGGTAGAGGTAATCTCCCAGCCCCAGGGATGAAGCTAAGTCTGCCAGGTTATCCTGGCACACCAGGGCAGCGCGCAACTTGGTCATTTCGCCCTCACTCAGCTCACCGAACTGCTGGTAGAGGCTCTCAGCAATCACAAAGCCGAGAAAGGCGTCACCCAGGAATTCGAGGCGTTCATTAGACTCCAGAGCAAACTGGGGATTCTCGCTAATATGGGAACGGTGCACGAAAGCTTGCTGTAGCAGGGACAAGTCGTTGAAATGGATAGCAAGCTCATCCTGTAACTTGGCCCAGTCACTCATCATTCGAATCAGTTCCATAAACAGAGTAATAGCTGACCTATTCTTTTGTCAACGTCGGAAAATGGTCGGTTTATCATAGCTTGAGGGGGGTTCCCGTATGATATAATTAGCGCAGAATAACTTTGGGGGGTGGCCAATGGAAGTAGTCGGAGGATTAACAATTCGCACCATGACGGATAATGACATGGCAGCCATCGTGGAGATAGACAAGAAGATTGTCGGCAAGGACAGGGTAACTAGCTGGCCGCAAAAGGCTAGCAGTCATTTCAAGACCTACTATCCGCCGCTGTCCTTTGTAGCTGAGGTGGACGAAAGGGTGGTGGGCTTCATAATAGGCGTTGTCATGGGTGCCGAGTATGCCCTGCCGCTGAGTGGGTGGATCAATATCATCGGAGTTGATCCTGAATATGAGGGACGGGGTGTGGGTGGCATGCTGCTCGACTCCTTCATCCGGGCGTGCCATCAAAGGGGAATCAAGGCTCGGCTCATGGTTCGGCAGAAAGACGAACGCCT
>JBGOXA010000319.1:0-2716 GCA_041478915.1 Dehalococcoidia bacterium | reverse complement strand
CACTGGTTAGAAGAGACCATATTTTCAATGTCCAGCCTTTGAGAGAGTATGTGACAAGGCATTAATATTAACGCCCCAGTTTATCGTTTCGCGTCATAGGTTGGTGAAGGACTCCCCGAGAATCCCCGCTTAATAGCTTAATAAGGTCTAGGGCTATGACTACTACGGCGGGGTCGAACGGTGGATGTACATATCAGAAGACGTGGAGCAAGATTGAAGACTACGCACATACCTTCATCGAGACAGCGCGTAACGTCTGGTACAAGTTCAGAGACGGTGCTTAGCTCCAGGTGTTGCTCGTTGGATGAGAACATTCCCAACGAGCAGTGACGGGTGACGAAACGCCTGCTCACTGTGGATGAGAATATCTACGCCGAGCAGTAGGCAAGTATCCGCCTAGACGCACGCAATTTCCCTCTCCTTAACACAGATTTAACCTGCGCGTAATCTGTTGGAAACATTTGGGTGCTATCCTTGGGTGTGAAGCCAGAAAGAGAAGACAGAGTATGGTTAATGATATCCATCAGACCCTGGAGCTTTGGGCGAAGTCATGATTTTCCTTCTTCCAGCCTGAAGCCATCGATGATTGCGTGTCTCGAACGGGACAGCAATCGTGAGCGATAACAAGGCGTTAATGAAGGTGTGGAAGGGGCGAAAATAGTGGGTGTTGGTGTTATAGAAAAGGAGACATGACATGTTAGCTGGCGACACGGCATGGATACTGATTTCGACTGCACTGGTTATGTTGATGACTCCTGGGCTGGCGCTCTTCTATGGCGGAATGGTGAGGAAGAAGAACATCCTCTCCACGATGATGATGAGTTTCGCCATCCTTGCCCTCATAGGCATACTTTGGGTACTTTATGGTTATAGCCTGGCTTTTGGGCCTGACAAAGGCGGCATCATCGGCGGGCTTAACTGGATTGGCCTGAGGAATGTAGGACAGGCCCCTTCCTCTGTATATGCCACGACGATTCCGCATCTGGCTTTCATGATGTTCCAGGGCATGTTTGCCATCATAGCTGTGGCCCTGATCACCGGAGCAGTGGTGGAGCGGATCAAGTTTAGCGCACTGCTGGCCTTCTCAGCCTTATGGTTCACTCTAATCTACTGCCCGGTAGCTCATTGGGTGTGGGGCCAGGATGGCTGGCTGCGCAATATGGGTGCACTTGATTTTGCCGGAGGAACAGTGGTTCACATAAGCGCTGGAGTATCGGCAATGGCTTTGGCGCTAGTGCTCGGACCTCGCAAAGGGTTTGCGGAAAAGGTGTCAATGGAGCCCGCTAATATTCCTATGGTAATGCTGGGTGCGGCTTTGCTTTGGTTTGGTTGGTTCGGTTTCAATGCCGGTAGTGCCCTGACTTCCGGAGGAGTAGCTGCCAGCGCCTTTGTGGCTACCAACACTGCTGCCTGCTCAGCGGCTTTCACCTGGATAATTCTGGGTTGGATTCACCGACGCCCGTCTCTCCTGGGTGCTGCCACAGGAGCAGTAGTCGGGTTGGCAGCGGTTACTCCGGCTGCTGGCTTTGTCAAGCCGCTGGCTGGCATACCCATAGGCATGATAGCAGCAGTGATCTCCTACTACTTTATGGTTTTGAGATCAAGACAGAAAGTAGATGAATCTCTGGATGTATGGGCCTGCCATGGCATGGGAGGCACGTGGGGAGTACTAGCCACCGGAATCTTCGCCAGTGTAGCTGTTAACACAGCAGGAGCCAATGGACTGGCATACGGTCATGCTGCGCTCGTGGCTAAGCAAGTTACTGCTATAGCCACCGTTTGGGCATTCGCTTTTGCTGGTACCTGGATCTTGGCAAAGGTTGTCAATGCTGTCATCGGACTGAGGGTGAAGAGTGAGGAAGAAACAGTGGGACTGGACATATCTCAGCATGGCGAAAGAGCCTATGGGGGTATATAACCTGTGAAAAAGATAGAAGCCATTATCAGGCAGGAGAAGTTGGGGCCAGTCAAGGCCGCCCTTGAGGAGATTGGCATCGTTGGTATGACGGTAATGGAAGTCAGTGGCTGTGGCCGCCAAAGGGGCATCCCTCTGCAATGGAGAGCTGGAGAGTACAGGGTGGAATTCCTGCCCAAAATAAAGATCGAGGTCGTGGTCCTGGATGAGGATCTAGGGAAAGTGCTGAACACTATTGAGACCAAAGCCTGGACTGGTGAGCAGGGAGATGGCAAGATATTCGTTCTCCCTATCGAAAATGCAATACGCGTGCGCACCGGTGATGAAGGCGAGAACGCAATCTGAGCGGGGCGACTCTTGCGAACAAGTCGAAAGACAGAAAAGACAATATCAAGGTTGCATCATTTTCGATGCCGGCCTACGGTTCAGCACCATAGGCCGGACACTGAAGAAGAGCCGGTTTCGCGCGGAGATTGACCCAGAAGCCTGTACCGGTTGCCAGGACTGCGTGGAGCGCTGCTTTTTTGATGCTATAGAGATGAAGAAGCATCCTCTCCGGAGAAGAAGCTCAAGGCCACCGTGGACCCAGAGAAGTGCTTTGGCTGCGGTCTATGTGCGGTGGTGTGCGACCCCGGTGCTTCTACCATGAAGCTAGCCAGGGTTGAGGCCTGACAGGAATGAGTTGATATTCTGAAGCTGCGTTTGACAGGCCAAGGGCAACACAGCTATCATCATTAAGGGGGAAAAACGGCGAGCAGACTGTCTCTCCGAGAATTAGATGCTAAATCCTGGTCAACACGT
>JBGOXA010000094.1:0-6663 GCA_041478915.1 Dehalococcoidia bacterium | reverse complement strand
TTCTAACCAGATTCCAGGGGCAGATGCCAGTACATAGGCCGCACTGATAGCATTGCTTCAGAGCTTCACCGCCTGCCCCTGCTAGAGCTTCCACCGCTTCTTTATATGGTACTACTGCTTGCATATTAACCTTCCCCCTTTAGCTTGCGATAGAGGAGAAACGCACACAACCCGAAGACTTCGGGTTTTCAAACGCTCCCTTCAAAAAGACTACCCATAAAATATGGGTATTTACAGACACTATCGAAGTGCCATAGCATGTCATGGAGTCTTTCATTGAATGTGCCCAATTGGAGACACAGGAGGGCGAAAAAGGCGAAAGTCCCTTTTCCCTCTCTTCTGAAAGCCCCTGGCTGAACCCTCATGCTGCCTTAGCCGTAGACCGAATCCACTGACATCGCTTTAGCCGTCCTCATCCTGGCAACCATGATCCGGCCGACATTTTGGGTAATCTTGTAGCCTATGGATGGGTTCTGGGCGCAAAACTCTTGCAGTTTAGCTTGGTCAATAACAACAACACGACTTCTCTCCATGGCTTTGGCTGAAGCAGTTCGCTTGTATGGTAGCATCAAACTTGACCAGCCAAGGACATCTCCGTCTGAAGCAACATAGGCTGTTTTCCCTTCTGGAGTCTGAACAGCCAGTTTCCCCTGCTCGACGATGTAGATATGCACCGCCTCAGCGCCTTCCTTAAATACAACGTCGCCAGGCTCATAATTCTTGATCTCACCAGTGCCTAGTACCTGCTGTATCTCCTTTTCGCTCAGCCCCTGAAACAAGGTTGTCTTACCTACTTTTTCGGCATAGACTATCTCCTGCCCGGAGGCAGCCGTCTGTGAGGGACGCAGAGGTGCGGCTAATCCAGTGCGCTTGGAGATCATGCTCAGAAGCATCGGGTCGGCATTGACGGCGCCACCGCATTCAGGGCGATAGCAGGTGACATCGGTGTAGCTGCAAGCTGACTTGCAGCCGGGGCATGGTTCCGGCGGTCTCACGCCGTCAAAGAAGTAACCACATTGTACACACTGCCATTTTGTCATTTTCTTTTACCTCCTCGTTCGATTGGAACCACTTATCCTTGAAGGCCGTGATTCAAACTTCGAATCTTGGCTGTCTATCTCCCTCTACGTTTATTTTACCACGATTTATCGAGCACAACTAAATCAATTCAGAGAAACGCTCTATGAAAAAGCCAATGAGGTGCGAAAACTGTCCGCTAGCCCGGTGCCATCACATGTTCCTTTTTCTCTTCTGCTGACGCCTGCCGCTCGCGCTTAATTGGTCCTAACTCCTTCAACTCAGTGGTTATCTCGTTGACCACAGCGACAAACTCATCGCCACAGGAAGCGCACACCCAGTGCAATTGAAGGCGACGCGGCTCAACGCCAAAGTACGGCAGTATTTTCTGCAACAAGGAGACACGCCGCAGCGCTTTGTAGTTCCCTTCAACGTAGTGGCAATCACCAGGGTTGCAGCCGCAAACCAACACCCCGTCAGCCCCTTCCTGAAATGCCTTCAGCACGTAAGTGGGGTCCAATCCCCCGCTGCACATAAGTCGGATAGAAACCACATTAGGCGGGCACTTCATGCGCGAAGTCCCTGCCAAATCTGCTCCAGCATAGGAGCACCAGTTGCATAGAAAGGCAACTATCTTAGGTTCAAACTCAGCCACCTTTCCTCCTCCTTCTTGGTGACAGCTAGACGCTGACTGGGGCTAACAGCCCCTCAATTTCCGCCATGATCTGGGCAGAAGTGAAGTTCTGGACGGAGATAGCACTGCTGGGACAAGCGGCAGCACACACGCCACAGCCCTTACATAGGACCTGGGACACCCGCGACACTTTGGCACTCTCATCAAAGGAGATAGCTTCAAACGGGCAGAGTGCGTTGCACAACCTGCATCCTGAGCACTGCTTTTCATCAATAGAAGCAGTTACTGCTTCTATTTCGACCTTGCCTCGGGCAATCATAGCCAGAGCCCGGGCAGCGGCTGCTGAGGCTTGAACCACCGTATGGGGGATGTCCTTGGGGCCCTGGCAACACCCCGCCACGAAGACACCCTCAAACATGGTAGCCACCGGGTCTAACTTGGGGTGGCGCTCCAGGAAGAAGCCGTCCTGGCCCCGTCCCAGGTGGAATATCCTGGCTAGTTGGTCAGCATCACGTCGCGGTTCAACTGCTATGCACAATATCACCATATCTACGGGAACACGGACGATGCTGCCCAATAAGGTATCCTCACAGGTAACAATCAGCTTGCCCTCCTCCTCAGGTGTGAGGGCACGGTCGGTAATATTGGACACCTTGCCTCTGATGAAGTTGACTCCCTCCTTCTGAACCCGTTCATAGAATTCCTCATATCCCTTCCCCGTGCAACGCATATCAATATACATTTGATAGACATCGCCCCCGGTCTTCTCCTTGAACAGGTGGGAGTACTTCAGGGCGTGCATACAGCATATCTGAGAGCAGTAGGCATGGTAATTCTTATCGCGGCTGCCCACACAATGGATGATGGCCAGGCTCTTTGGCTCTCGCCCGTCTGCCAGTTTCAATTTGCCCCCGGTCGGCCCGGACGGGCTGCACATCCGCTCAAACTCCAAACTGGTGAAGAGGTTGGGGTAGTGGCCATAGCCATACTGCGCGATGCTGGCAGGCTCAAAGGTATCGTATCCGGTAGCCACGATAACAGAGCCAACCTGCAGCTCTATCAACATATCCTCCTGCTTGAAATTGATAGCTTTTGCTTCACAGAAGCGTTCACAAGCGCGGCAGGTTCCCTTAGAGAAGTAGACGCAACGCTCACGATCAATAACAGGTATATTGGGTACTGCTTGAGGTGATGGGGTATAAATGACCTTCCTCAAACCTAAGCCAACCTCAAACTCGCTCAATGTCGTCCACGGGCACTTCTCCTGGCAAACACCACAGCCGGTGCATAGTTCCTCATTCACGTAGCGCGCCTTACGCTTGATCTTGACAGTGAAGTTACCTATGTACCCTGAGATGTCAACCACTTCGCTATAGGTTAGCAGCCTGATGTAAGGATGACGGGCTACATCAGTCATCTTAGGGGTGAGGATGCACGCGGCGCAATCCAGAGTAGGGAAGGTCTTGTCAAACTGCGCCATATGCCCTCCAATGCTGGGCTCCCTTTCCACTAGATACACTATATGGTTGGAGTTGGCGATCTCCAGAGCAGCCTGAATGCCAGCAATACCGCCTCCGACCACCAGAGTGGCGGGGAAAATTGGCACTGCTCTCTGCTCCAGAGGATGATGTAGCGAAACTCGCTTTACTGCCGCTCTAACCAATCTCTTTGCCTTTTCAGTGGTCGTCTCTCCTGGCTCATGAAGCCAGGAGCACTGCTCTCTGATATTAGCTTGCTGTAGCATATAGGGGTTAAGCCCGCTTTCCTTTAACACGCCCCGGAATGTCTGCTCGTGCAGACGGGGAGAGCAGGCTACTACTACGACCCGATTGATTCCTAGCTGCCGGATGTCTTCCCGGATCAACTTTTGCCCTGGATCGGAGCACACAAAACTATAGTCGCGGGATACGACTACCCCGTCCAGCCCTCGCGCAAATTTGGCTACCTCTGCTACATCAACATTGCCGGCGATATTGGTGCCACAATGGCAAATATACACCCCGATCTTAGGCTCATCATATTGAACTGTATCCATTTTGCCCTCTCCTATCGTGATAACTACGCGGGTCAGCCATCAGCCTGGGTAATGTCTAGTGTGCACTCACATAGTCCGGCTTTTGCTCAAACAAATGCGCAACTGCATCGGCTCCGTCAAACGTAAGCATTGTAATCCAAAAACCGTAAAGGAGGCGTAAAAATGCGGAGGAAATTATAAGGATTTTATAAGGATTTTCGTGTCGACAGCAGGAGGATACAGTGCGGCACCACAGGTTCTTTAAGGGCAGTCGTTGCCCAAGGTCGCCGCAGGCGACCTTGATAATGATCAATGACGGAGATGCAGCAAAGAGCATTTTGCTCTCAATCGCCCATTTAGTTGATGCGGCGCACAGCTTTTTGGATAGCGAACGAAATTGGCCAAGCCCACTGATCCGATAATATCACTTTGTGCCTCGCAATGGCAACTAAACACTCTCTCTAAGAACTAGTTGACAGCCAGAAGAAGGGTATGTTATGCTCAGCCCACAAAAGGGCGTTCGGTGCGAATATACCTCTATCGATGATTAAAAGAGGAAATCCCAGACAAGAAAGCAGATGAAAGGGAGGCTCAAGTGAAGTGCAAGTGTAAAATAGCCGTGGCTTTTCTTTTGGTACTGGTTATGTTGGTGCCACTTTCCTTGAGTTGTGGCGGTGGCGCCGGGAAGGTGACTATCCATATAGGCCAACTGACGGACTTTACAGGGGCAGCCTCACCAGCGCTAAAGTATATCACCTTCATAACAGAGGACATGATCAGGTACTACAACGACGAAAACCTTATCCCTGGGGTGAAGGTAAAGCTTGATGCCTACGATACTAAGTTTGATCCTTCGAGGTACTCACTGGGCTATGACTGGTGTAAGCAGAAGGGGGATGACATAATTATTACTATTATCGCAGATGCACCTATCATGTTGAAACCTTTTGCGGCAAGGGACAAGGTGGTCATAGCTGCCATGGCTGGCACACCGGAGCTATTTGACCCTCCGGGATGGGTATTTGGCTTTTCGAACAACAACCAAGATCCAGCGAAGATCCTCTTGCATTGGATCAGGCAGAATGACTGGAAGGGAGAGGGGACTCCTAAGATTGGCATGGTAGGCTGGGACGACACGGAGTCCATGACGGTTGGCAGGGTGCTAGGGGCATACCTGGACGAGACGGGCGAGTATGACTTCGTCGATCGTATTACTACCCCCATCGGCACGATGAACTTTACCAGCGAAGCGAAGAAGCTGAAAGAGAAAGGCTGCGATTATGTAGCTATTGTTTCTGGCGCTATGCTCGGTTCTCTTTTGAGGGACCTTCGAGCCGCTGGCTCCCAGGCCACGCTTCTGGATTGCGTCGGTAGTAATGGTTCTTTCCAAAAGATGTACGCGCAACAGGTTGGCTGGGACATGCTTGACGGATGCTATTCCACTTCCAACTCTTATTCTTGGAGTGACTCTGGCCCTCTCATCGATCTGGCTAAAACGCTGGTTCACAAATACCACTCAGAAGGGGAAGCTCAAGACATCCTTAGCAGTCAAGGTTATCCAGGTCCGATTGCCATAATGAACGGCATACTCGAGATCCTGCAGCAGGCAGTAAAGAACGTGGGGGCGGAGAATTTCAATGGTCAAGCCTACTATAACGCCGCCATAAGTTACAAGACTACGAGTTCTCTGTGGGAAGGCTACCCCGAATTTAGCTTCAGCCAGACCAGACGCAAGCTGATGGACCATGCGGTGATAACCCAGTTCAAGGGCGGTGATGTAAAGGATTACGTAACGATCAGCGACTGGCTGCCCAATATTGTAGATTAAAGTGGATCCGGATAACTACTCCTGTAGGAGGTTGTTTACCAATCCCTCGGCTTTTACCCCTCTCCCCTTAGCAGGGGGGGGTCTAAAAGGGCGAACGCTATTTTAAACTCGTTACTAAACGCCTTTCCAAAAATTAGTTGACAGCCAGGGGAGGGGGTATGTTATACTCTGCCCACAAAAGGCAATTCGTGCGAATATACCTCTTTCGATGATTAAAAGAGGAAATCCCAGGCAAAAAATAAGCAAATGAAAGGGGGCTCAAGTGAAGTGCAAGTGTAAAATGGCTGTGGCTTTTCTTTTGGTATTGGTTATGTTAGTGCCGCTTTCCTTGAGTTGTGGCGGCGGTGGCGGGGGCGGCGGGAAGGTGACTATCCACATAGGCCAACTGACAGACTTTACGGGGGCAGGCGCACCAGCGCTTGTAAATATTACTTACATAACAGAGGACATGATCAGGTACTACAACGATGAAAACATTATCCCTGGGGTGAAGATAAAGCTTGACGCCTACGATACTAAGTGGGATCCTTCCAGGTTCTCACTGGGCTATGACTGGTGTAAGCAGAAGGGAGCGGACGTAATTATTACTATCATCGCAGATGCACCTTTGATGTTGAAACCTTTTGCGGCGAGGGACAAGGTGGTCATAGCTGCCATGGGTGCTGTCGATGAGCTATTTACCCCTCCGGGATGGGTATTTGGCTTCTCAAACACTGTCAATGCAGCATCGAAGGTCCTCTTGCGTTGGGTTGTTGAGAATGACTGGCCCAATAAAGGGCAGGGGGCTCCTAAGATTGGCATGATAGCCTGGGACGACACGCAATCCCTGGAGGAAGCTAAGACGGTAGAAACATACCTGAACGCCCATCCGGGCGAGTATGACTACGTCGGTCGGATTAGCACCCCCGCGGGCACGTCAACCTTTACAAGTGAGGCGAAGAAGCTGAAGGAGAAAGGCTGCGATTATATAGCCTCTGTCTCCGGCTTTATGTTCGCTTCTTTCTTGAGGGACCTTCGAGCCGCTGGCTCCAACGCGACGCTTTTGGATTGCATCGGTAGTATTGGTTCCTACCAGAAGATGTACTCCCAAATGGTTGGCTGGGACCTGCTTGACGGACAGTATTCCACTGCCAATTCTTTCTACTGGACTGACACGGCGAGCCCTATTGT
>JBGOXA010000062.1:0-7793 GCA_041478915.1 Dehalococcoidia bacterium | reverse complement strand
GTTGTCAGGTACATGGTCGCCTTAAACAGCAGGGCCTCAGAGTTGATGCAGGAGGTGGGTGTCAACGCTTGCACTGACATCACCGGCTTCGGCCTCCTCGGCCACGCTTGCGAGATGGCTGAGAACAGCGAAGTGGGGATGAAGATTTATTTCGCTTCGGTTCCAGTATTTGCTGAAGCCATAGAGTTTGCCAGGATGGGGTTGATCCCTGGGGGTACGCAGCGCAACAAGCAATTCCGTTCCAAGATGGTGAAGTTGGCCGGTGGGCTGCCTGACTATCTGGAAGACATTCTCTTCGATCCCCAGACCTCGGGGGGGCTGTTGATCTCGCTCAGTGCCGCCAAAGCGGACTCACTGCTTGCCAGGTTGCACCAGGCGGGCGTGGTGGAAGCAACTGTGGTTGGAGAGGTGGTAGGCCAACCCAAAGGGAAGATCATCGTAGAGTAGACCATGTTTGTTCTTGGAACCGCAGGCCATGTAGATCATGGCAAATCGGCCCTGGTTCAGGCCCTGACCGGCATTGACCCCGACCGCTTGCGTGAGGAAAAAGAGCGGGGCATGACCATCGATCTCGGCTTTGCCTGGCTGAAACTGCCGAGCGGTCGAGAGGTCAGCATCGTCGATGTCCCTGGACACGAAAGGTTCATCAAGAATATGCTGGCTGGCGTAGGAGGCATTGACCTGGCCCTGCTGGTGGTGGCTGCCGACGAAGGTGTGATGCCTCAAACCAGGGAACACCTGGCCATCCTCGATTTGCTTCGGGTGCAGAGGGGGGTGGTGGTGATCACCAAGAAAGACCTGGTGGACGCAGAGTTGCTGGAGCTGGTGGTGATGGAGGTCAAAGAGGTTATCGAGCCAACTACCCTGGCCCAGGCCCCCATTGTAACCGTTTCGGCTGTCACAGGTGAAGGTCTGCCTGACCTTGTGGCCACCATCGACCATTTGCTAGACTCCACACCGCTTAAGAGAGACATCGGCCGGCCACGGCTGCCCATCGACCGGGTATTTACCATGACCGGCTTTGGCACCGTGGTTACCGGGACTCTCATTGACGGGCAGCTTTCCGTTGGACAGGAGGTGGAGATAGCTCCTCACGGCCTCAGGTCACGCCTGCGGGGGTTGCAGACTCACAAGACCAAGGTTGAGGTGGTCGGGCCGGGCAGGCGGGTAGCGGCTAACCTGTCTGGTGTAGCCACCACACAGCTCGCCCGCGGAGATGTGCTGACCAATCCTGGCTGGCTGGTGTCCACGGCGGCAGCGGACGCCAGGGTTCGCTTGCTCCCGAACTTGGGCCATCCACTGAAGCATAATACCACCGTTACCTTTCACAGCAACGCTTTGGAGGTAGAAACCAAGACCCGGCTACTGGATAAAGAGGAGTTGAAGCCTGGTGAGAGTGGCTGGGCCCAGTTTGCCCTAGCCCGTCCCGTGGCTCTGGTAAAGGGCGACCTCTTCATTATTCGTTCCTCGAAGGACACCCTGGGTGGTGGTGAGATTGTGGACGCTCATCCAAAGCGCCACCGCCGTTTTCACGATGGCACCATTAAGGGTTTGGCGGCCAGAGAGAAGGGGAGCTCTGAGGAGACCGTGCTGGCTATTTTGGAGGCCAAGGAACCTGTGGCGCTGGAGGAGTTGTGGCATCAGTCCAGCCTGTCCAGGCGTGAAGCAGAAGAGGTGGTGAAGTCCCTGGCGTCGGGGGGCAAGCTGGTATTGCTGGGCGATAAGGGGCCTCAGACTTCCCTCTTTTCAGCAACAGGTTGGCATCGCCTGGCAGATAAGGTGAAACAAGTGGTAGGGGACCATCATCGGCGCTTTCCCCTCCGCCGTGGTCTACCCAAAGAGGAGTTGAGGAGCAGGTTAGGGATCTCTCTCCAGTCGTTCCCGGCTGCCCTGCGGCAGCTTGTCCGGGATGGCGCTTTGGTGGAAGAGGAAAAAGCGGTGCGTCTTCCCTCTTACCATGTCCAACTCAACAAGGAGCAGAAGACAGCCGTGGATGCCTATCTCAAGGCTTTATCACAAAGCCCCTACTCACCTAGCAGCGAAACGGGCATCGACCCCGAGCTGCTCGATTACCTTATGGAGCAGCGGCAGGTGGTGAAATTGGCCGGCAACGTCATCTTTACCGCCTCAGCCTATGACGAGATGGTGCAGCGTGTTATCAACCACATCAAGGCCAATGACAAGATAACCGTAGCCGAGGTGCGTGACCTGTTCCATACCAGCCGCAAGTATGCCCTGGCGCTGATGGAGCACCTGGATGAGCAGAAGATCACCCGTCGCGTCGGCGACGAACGGGTACTGAGATGAGGGATTACCAGGGGCAACGCCCTCGTCTGGGCAGCAGCGGCGATGGTGGTTCGGTGCCGATCAAATTGGGGGGGGCAGACCTGTCTGAATCGGGTGAACAGAGCTAAAGTTCTGTCCCTACGAACGTTCTAAGCCTTGCGCCCTCTTAGCTCTAGAAAGGCAAGCTGGGTGTAGATAGCGCCGCTGGGGGTTAGCTGGCTTTTCATTAAGCTGAGAGCTTTGACCTCAAAGGAGAGCTTGCTTTCAAACCTGACCGATTGCGCCCAAGCGCCGAAGTCATGCTTATCCTTGGGTGAGGCTCGCTCCCTGAGACGTCCCAAAGTCAGGTGTCCCCTGAAGGGCCGGGATTCAGGGGCGAAGCCCAGAGGAGATAGGACAGCCTCGATATCCTTTTGTAGTGCAGCCAGCTTGTCTACCTCCCCTCCCATCCCCACCCACATCACCTGCGGTCGCTGCCACCCGGGGAAAACGCCCAGTCCTCCAAGCTGCAAAGAAAAGGGGGCCGCCGGTTGAGCGATCCTGGTCAGAGCTTCGATTATCTCCGGTACCAAATTTGAGTCTACGCCGCCGAGGAATTTCAACGTCAGGTGGATGCCCTCGGGGTCCACCCACTTCACAAAGGGATGCCGCCCGCCCTTTAGCTTCTCCTCTAGTGAGCCGAGTTCAGCCCTTATTGGCGGCGGCAGCTCTATGGCAATGAAACTCCGGATTCGCTCCATTCCAGAAGCCTCCTGGCATTGTCTTCCAGAATCATGGTCTCGGTTTCCTGTGGCAAACCGAGGGATTCGATCTGGGCTATGACCCGCCTGGGAGACATGAGAGGATAGTCGCTACCGAAAAGGATCTTGTTAGCGCCAGCAATCTCGGCAACGTGCCTGAAAATCGTCGGCCGATACAGAAACGGGGTAGCTGCGGTGTCGAAGAAAGTGTTGGTCAAAGCAGAGGCCACCTCCGGCATCAAAGCATAGAAGGGCAGCCCCCCACCCCAATGGGCACAGACAACGCGAAGTTCGGGAAAGTTCAAGATGAAGCGGTACAGAGGATCAGGTGTAATGGCTCCTTTGCCCGGATACAGGTGGCCTACCGGCTCAGAGGCGTGGGTGTTGAAGAGCAGGCGGTATTTCATCGCCACTTCTACGATTGGCCCCATTATCTCTTTGTCCCCCAGGTCGAAGCCCTGGGTGTCTGACCTCATTTCTCCGATACCCCTTGCCCCACCGCGCGCGCAGCGCCCCAGTTCAACCACAGCGGCTTCGCCTGCCTTAGGTTGGATAGCAACGAATGGTATCAGGCGCTTTGGATAGCGAGCCGCTGCCTCAAGAATATAGTCATTGGTGCGGCGGCAGGCTTCCTGGCTGGCCCATCCCATATTCATGATCGCCGAAGCATCGACTTCATTCTCATCCATGCTGGCGATAAGCTCTTCAGCAGTGGCGATCTTGGCCTTGGGGGAGGAGAAGAGTTCGCCGAAGCCGGGATCAGAGCCCAGGCAATGCTGGCGGTTCTCCCTGATGTCAGGCGGGAAAATGTGCGTGTGGAAATCGATGATCACGGCGTAAGTATACTGGAATGCCAGACAACGGGCAAAATGGCTCGGGTTCTGTTGGACTTGATTATTGAATTAGCGCTTGGCGTGGCAAACTTCTACAAAGATAGGGCAGTTTCTTACAGCCGTTCTTGTCTGTATAAGTCCAGCAGCCCGTTGAAGAGCTGTGGGTCGCGCTCCACCCATTTCAACTGCTTTTCTGTAGCTTTACCGGCGATCTTCCCTGGTATGCCGGTGACGAAGGAGCCATCGGGAACCTTCATCCCTTGCTTGACCACCGTACCGGCGGCGATGATACAGCGGTCCCCGATCTCGGCGTCGTGAAGAACAGTAGCATTCATACCAATCAACACTTTGCTCCCAATCCTTCGTGAATTGACCAGAGCACCGTGTCCCACAGTCACATCATCGCCAATATCCAGTCCGGATGGGGCACTATGAAGGACGACACCATCCTCAATCAGGACTTGCTTACCGATCTTTATAGGGCCGAAATCACCTCTGATTACTGCCCCCGGAAAGACAGCGCTGTTTTCGCCGATCTCCACGTCTCCGACTATGTACGCCGTCTCACTGACGAAGGCGGATTCTGCTATCTTCGGAATCTTATCACCCAGGGATCTTATCATGTTTCCCCCTCTAGGACACAGCAATGATAAGGTGTTTCTCGTCTGCGGTCAATCTTGATTAACTGGCCTGTTCCAGATAATCTAGTATCCAGCCCTGGAAGGGAGGCAAGTAAGATGAGAAAGGAACTGATGGACATCCTGGCGTGCCCAGTGTGCAAAGGGGCCCTGGAGCTTAATGTCAAAGAGGAGGATGAGAAGGAGGTAATCACCGGCTCACTCTACTGTGCCAAATGCAGCGAGCGGTATCCTATTGTGGATGCTATCCCCAATCTCCTTCCGCCGGGGCTAAGGGACTAACGAAATCACCTCTCTTCGGGGAAATAGGTAACGGCGCTGTGCGGGGACTCCCACACCTGGACGCTGCAGAGAGAGACCTTCGTTTCCTTCAGCCGAGCCTGAAGTTCACTGCAGACAGTAGAGGCGATGTTTTCCGAGGAAGGGTTGATCCTATCAAAGGGCGGTACATCATTAAGGCAGGCATGGTCAAAGCGGCTCACTATTTCCCCTAGCTGTTGCCTTAGTTTGGTGAAGTCGTATGCCATGCCGACATCATCTGTTTCCCCTGCCCTCACATTTACCACCACCTGAAAACGGTGCCCGTGAACATTCTCGCATTTGCCTTTATAGCCCCTCAGGTAATGTGCGGCGTCAAAGTGCTCTCGAACGGAAACCTCATACATCATTAGCCTCCTGGTTCCACTTCGTGACTCCCTTCAAGCTTCCCAGTCTTTCCATCATTTCCCGGACTGTTATGCCACTCACCGGATGGACAAGGTCAGGGGCAATTTCGGCCAGGGGTACCAGCACAAAAGCTCGTTCCTCCAGGCGCGGGTGGGGAATGGTCAAGTGGGGTGAATTCATGACTTGCTCCCCGTAGAAAAGGATGTCAATGTCTATGGGACGGGGAGCATTACGGAAACTCGGTGTCCTGCCCAACGCCGATTCGATGTTTTTGACTACGGCGAGTAGTTCCTCCGCTGTGAGAGTGGTCGTTAGCTCGCAGATGGCATTAAGGAAAGGTGGTTGCTCAAGGTAACCCACAGGCTCACTCTCGTAAAGCGAAGAAAGCTCCTCTATCTGGCCCCACTGCGACAGGAGCTCAACGGCCCTCAACAGGTTGCCTTGACGATCGCCCAGGTTGGCTCCCAGACCAAGATAAACCTTTACCGGCCCGGATTTTGTTCTTTTGGTTGGCATTTTCCTCTGATGACGGCATCACTCATCTGGCATACCCTGGCCATCTGAGCCACATCGTGTACCCGCACCATATCAGCTCCCTTGGCAATGCTAATGGCTATGGTGGCTGCTGTTCCCTCCAGGCACTGGTCAGGGGGCAGGCCGAGCACCAGCCCGATCATCGATTTGCGCGAGGTGCCTATCAGGATGGGCCTACCCAGGCACTTAATCTCATCCAGGCGGCAGACAATTTCCAGATTCTGCTCCAGCGTCTTGCCGAAACCTACACCGGGGTCAACGATGATGTTTTCCTGGGCAACGCCCCGCTCCATGGCCAGCGCCATGCTTTTCCTCAGGCTGGAGATGATTTCTGGCATGATGTTCTGGGTGCTGGTGTCACGCTGGTTGCTCATCAGGACGATGGGCACTCTCCACTCCGCCACCAGCTCAGCCAGGCGATGATCGTGTTTCAGGCCCCAGATGTCGTTTATCATTCGCGCCCCTGAAGATAGAGCCTGTCTGGCCACCTCCCATTTATAGGTATCAACGCTCAAGGGCAGGGGTACCTCGCTGGCCAGCCTCTCGATGACCGGTATCACTCGCCTCAGTTCTTCGTCCACGGATACGGGCTCTGACCTGGGACGGGTGGACTCGCCCCCAATATCTATGATATCGGCCCCTTCAGCCGCAAACCGCTTTCCCTGCGCTACCGTAGCTTCAATATCATGGCCCACCCCGTCACCAGAGAAGGAATCCGGGGTGACGTTGATGACGCCCATAATATAGGTGCGCTCGCCCCACCTGAATTCCCTGTTGGCGCAACGGGTGACACCTAGAACGCAGCTACCCATCTCTTACACCTGTGGGCTTTATCTCTAAAACATAGCCACGGCCATATCTTCATATCATCCCAACCACTCAGAAGCAACATAGCCGTTGGCAGCGGCTTCTCGATAACAGGAACCAGCCTAAGGCGGGGGCACCCTGCGGCGCGTGCCCCAATTCAGGCGCTGATCAATAGCAGTCTAGCGCAGCATCAACTGACCACCGTCCACCATGATGGTATGGCCGGTGACATAGTCGGAGTCTGGACTGGCCAGGAAGACCACCACTCTCCCGATGTCCTTCTGGCAATCGCCAAGGCGGCCCAGCGGGTTCATCATCAACATAAAGTTCATCATGCCCGGCTTTGTCTGGACGTGCTCCAGAAAGCGGGGTGAATCGGCCCAGGGGCAAATGACGTTCACATTGATCTTGTACTTACCCCATTCATGGCAGGCTACTCTGGTCAGCGCCCGGATGCCTTCCTTAGCGGCGGCATAGGCTGCCCAGCCCGCAGCACCTTCCGTACCAGCGCCAGAGCCAACGTTGATGATCTTGCCACCGTGTTCCTTCATGTAGGGGAAGCATTCCTGCATGAAATAGAAGGTTCCCATCAATCCCGACCCCAGCGCCAGGGCCATATCATCGTCAGTGGTATCCTCGAGAAGGACGTCATTCCTCATGGACTGTGCCGCATTGACCAGGATATCCACCGTGCCGAACTCCTTCACCGCCGCTGCCACCGTGGCCTTAACTTGGTCGCGACGACTGGTGTCGCAGGCTACTGGCAACGCCCTACCGCCGAAGGCCTTGATCTCGTTGGCCACCCGAATGACCTTCTCCAACGTCCTCTGGGCCACCACGACTGCTGCACCCTCCTTGGCCAGTTCCAGGGCAGCCCCTCGCCCAATGCCCTGCCCTCCTGCGGTGACAATAGCTACTTTACCATCCAGCTTTCCCACGTTTTGCCTCCTTTTTCGTTAGCCCACCGGGATCCTTGATTTCTTCAACATGTCCGTTGCTGTATGCCTACATTGTTCATGACACGGAACCGCAATTTCGCTATGGGCGCACCCCAGCCAAGCTCGAGGCCCCACCTCTTCAAGGTTCTGATAAGGGGTTTTATGGGTATACCACATCATCATCATCGTCATTGTAACCGATGTTGTCAAATGGTAGCGTAACATTAAGTGTGTAATTTGCTGGTGATAGAAAGGGGCGTATCCTTCCAGGAATAAAGGCTAATAAGAAAGGAGGGACGCCCCATGGTGCAAGTGAAGGACCTGACCGAACTAGAGTTAGAGGATTTGTGG
>JBGOXA010000142.1:0-5309 GCA_041478915.1 Dehalococcoidia bacterium | reverse complement strand
TCGAAGTCAATTGCTGCATTATGTATCGCCTGCCCATCCACATTGGCAGTGCCGACAATGTCTACCGCCTTCTTCAGGATTTGCAGCAGAATATTGGTGTAGGTATATCCGGTGGCATAACCCGCACCCTGGTCCATGAGTTCCTTAGCTTCAATGGGGCGATACACAATGAGGTGAAACGCCAAACGGTGCTCTAGTCTCTTCGAGTATACGCCGTGCCTATCCACTAATGTGATGGCCTAAGCTCAGGATGTTGCCTCTTCAGAATCTATGAATGGCCAGGGAGGTTTCCTTCATATCCTTCATATCCATACTTGGGATACTTCCCGGTGACCGTCACCTCGATGCACCCGTAGCCTAGCTCTTTCCCACAGCGCAATTCGCACCCGGCATCATCTATGAAAGAAACGTCCCTGAGGACGTTTGAATCCGTCAGATCCAGTTTAAAGCCATCGATGAAGGAGGGCCCCATCCACTGACCATGGACAAATCCTCTATAGTCAAAGTATCCGCCCGGTTTCAGACAGGTGTAACTCAACGATTTCAACGAGATCTCAGTCTTAGCGCCATCGGGCGCAATCAGCGTAACGCTCCCCGCTGTTAGCTTTCTCATGTCAGGTCGAAACTTAAAGTCATGGGCTATTCGCGTCATTCTTATTTCCTTTTTCTCGCTCCCATAGGGATAGAAAACCGCGCCGCTAGATAATAGCTGCGTTCCATCCCATAGCTCCCTGGTGTGGAAAGCAGCGCCCCACTTGTCGAACTGCAGGATGCCCCAACTGTATAGATATCCGGGAGGGATCGGGGGAGGCTCTACCCCAGTCTCTTGCCACGCACCAGTACGTCTGACTCCCCACGAGTGGTCCCTCCCTACAAAGCATGTCTTTTTGTCAACGTTGATGGTGTTGCCTTCAAACTTGATCCACCCACTGCCCCTCCCTGCCTGGATGTATCGCTGTATGTTCTCTATTACCCTCCCCTTGTACCTGGTGAATTGCGGGTCCTCTTCACTGGGAAGCATGATCCCATCAAACTCAATGTCGTAGCTGAGTCCATACTGGTTATCATCGAGACGGCAGCGCACCTTCTTTAAAGGCTGCACAATCTCATAGGAGAAGGGGCCAACCTTGACCTCGTCCGGTTGTGGGCGCAGCTCGCGTGATGCCCGGACAGTGTACTGCGTCTTGTTGTCCACGTTGAGTAAGGCGAAAGCATCGATGACATTGCGGTTGGGATACAGACCAAAACCGAGACTTAGATGGCATTTTCCTTCAGTATGGCCAAAATGCACTATTACCCTCTCGGTCCATTCCCGGGCACTCGTATCTACGTGATCGAAGGTCGTGGCAACCTGATGACAAAGAAACTCGTCGTATTTGGTAAGCATGATTCCTCCTTTCCCTTATTTGTACTACTGTCGTCGGTCACTTCAAACACATTGTGACCAGAGGCGGCGTGACAAGTCCCAGAGTGTGTGTAAAATCCTCTCGGCGTGAGAAAACGTCCTCGGCTCGCATTTTAGGCCGCTACCAGCTCCTTGTCAAACTCCGCGGGCCTTTCGAGGCAAACTGATTCATGTATTTCAAATAAAGGCAGCCGCCATAGAAATCATCCTTGCTCCCTGTGGAGAACATGTAATAGAAGGCTTTAGTGAAATGATGCATCGTTAATTCCTGACCCTTACTCAAGGCTCTGAGATGCTCATAACATGTCAATTCTGCTGGGGGCCTCAAGCTGCCGATGCTCTATTTCAACCCAGAATTACCATAGTAGATACCCACGGGCAGAGCCCGTGGCGCTTCTCACAACAATTCAAGCTTCGCTTGACGCCCTTTGGGCGATTTCTCATTCACCCACGGGCAAAGCCCATGGAACTCTGCCCTTCGGGTTTATTAGAGCCTATTTATCAACGTATTCGTGTCATTCTGAGCGAAGCGAAGAATCTCTGAGATTCTTCGTCGTCTGTTTCACGCAGACTCCTCAGAATGACATTAGTAAACAACTTCCATATTAAGCTGTACTCAGGAGCTAGTTCCTATGGTACAATAGCTGCAAAAGGTTGCGGAGCCGAGGAGGATATTTTGCCCTTGGCGTTTCACTATGGGAACCAAAGTTCGATCTACCTTGCTCAGCTCAGGTACAAATCAAAAAAGAGGGAGGTACTAAAATAATGAAAAGATTAGAAGGCAAGGTTGCTTTGGTTACTGGCGGAAGCTCGGGAATTGGCCGCAGTGCAGCGCTGGCCTTTGCTGCTGAGGGTGCCAAGGTCCTCGTGGCCGACGTTCTGGTCAAAGAGGGCAAGGAAACCGTAAAGAAGATCAAGGAGACTGGCGGCCAGGCTATCTTTGTCAAGGTTGACGTCACTCAATCAGCTCAGGTTGAGGCGATGGTCAATAAGGCCGTGGAGACCTATGGTCGCCTCGACTGTGCCTTTAACAACGCCGGTATTGACGGAGAGGCCGGCCCCTTATATGCGTGCAGTGAGGAGGGCTGGGATCGGGTGATCAACATCAATCTCAAAGGCGTGTGGCTTTGTATGAAGTACGAGATCCCGCAGATGCTGTCGCAAGGCAGTGGGGCTATTGTCAATACAGCATCCATCGCCGGTCTGGTCGGCCAGGGAACTATTGCCTACACGGCGAGTAAGCACGGTGTCGTGGGTATGACGAAAACAGCGGCACTGGAATATGCCACGCTGGGCATCCGCGTGAATGCCGTTTGCCCAGCTGCCATCGACACACCAATGGTAAAGAAACTGATAGACGCCCATCCTGAGTTGAAGACCTATGTGATAAACATGCAGCCCATGGGACGTATGGGCCAACCAGAAGAAGTAGCCCAAGCAGTAGTATGGCTTTGCTCAGATGCAGCCTCGTTTGTTACCGGACATGCGCTGCCCGTGGATGGTGGCTTGATAGCACGATAGCAGCCCTGAGCACACATCGGGGAACTTCCCAGTTTGTATGAAGCGATAACTAATAGGAGCAACGAAGGATAAACCTTCCGCTGCTGAAAGTGTGCTCGGCTGCAACCTCCGGTATTATGTTAAGTGGCACACGGCGGCCACTATTCGAAGACAACCTCGCCGCTCTTGCCGCCACTTTTTCTAACCAAGCGCACGCCGCCGATCTCCATCCGGGGATCTACGCCCTTGCACATATCATATATGGTCAGGGCGCTCACGGCTACAGCGGTGAGGGCTTCCATTTCCACCCCCGTTTTCCCCCAGCTTTTCACCCTGGCCGTGATTTCCACGCTGTCGCCCCCTGGTTCATCCAGACGAAACTCCACCTTAACATCAGTCAGCAACAACGGATGACATAGAGGCAAGAGTTCTGGCGTCTTCTTGGCTGCCATAATGCCCGCCACTTGTGCCGTAGCCAGCACATCTCCCTTAGGCAAGCCCCCTTGGCGAAGCAAATCCAGGGTCGCGGGCTGCATCTTGATCCAGCCTTTTGCCACTGCTTCTCGCTCAGTATCAGGCTTCTGACCAATATCAACCATATGGACTCGGTCTTCCATTTGCCTGATTCACCCTCCTACCTGATTCATCAATCTCTTCCGGGGCACTTGACCCTGTGCCATCCTGTGACCCTCTGGCTTAGAAGCTATGGCCTCCAGGATGAGACGCCCTATTTCCTCCTCAGAGGCTCCTGTTCTCAAGGCTGGTCTCAAGTCTACTTCCTGGTCTGACAGGAGGCAGGGAAGGAGCTTGCCATCGGCGGTAAGACGAAGCCTGTTGCACTTGAAGCAAAAGTGTTCACTGACGGGGGTGATAAAGCCGACAGTGCCCTCCGCACCGGGCAATCGATAATACTTGGCCGGCCCATCGCCTACTGGCGGCGGGCAAGCCTCAAGGCCACCCAAAGGAGCCAAGCGCTGCCACATTTCCGCAGCAGACACAAACTCTGGGGCCTTTATCCCTCTATTCACCAGAGGCATTAGCTCGATAAAGCGCACATGCCAGCCCTCTCTGCTCCGCAAGGCGAAGTCGAGGACTTCGTCATCGTTGACACCTCGCATTACCACCACGTTTATCTTGACCGGATCAAGTTCGACTCTTTTGGCCTCCTCAATTCCCTCCAGGACATCAGACAACTTATCGCAGCCGGTAATCTGATGAAATCTCTCCCTTCGAAGGCTGTCAAGGCTAACATTCACCCGGCGTAGCCCCACCGCCTTGAGACCAGCAGCATGATGCCTCAATAGTACGCCATTAGTAGTCATAGAGAGATCATCAACCCCTTCGATCCGGGAGAGCATATCTATCAGACTGACCAGTTCGTACCTTACCAAAGGCTCGCCGCCGCTAATTCTGACCTTGTTGATGCCCAGCATCACCGCCGCCCGGACCACCATACCGATCTCCTCATAGGTGAGAATGTCAGAATGGGGCATCAGGGGAATGTCCTCTTTGGGCATGCAGTAGCTGCAGCGCAGGTTGCAGCGGTCAGTCACTGAGATGCGTAGATAATTGATGGGGCGTTGAAAGGAATCCGAGATACCACTCACTAGTTAATTTCCTGGAACGTACTTTTTCAAGAACCGGAGCGCTTTTCGTGCCGCCTTGCCTCTATGACTCACTCTATTCTTCTCTTCAATCGATAGTTCAGCCATAGTTTTACCTAGCTCCGGTAGATAGAAGACGGGGTCATACCCGAAGCCCTGGCTACCCCTGGGCTCAAAGGCAATCACTCCCTGGCATTCGCCCTCAAAAACTCCCAGGACCTGTGAAGCTGAAGCAATAGCTATGACGCAGCGGAAGCGAGCAGAGCGCTTCTCCCACGGTACTCCTGCCAGGCGAGATAAGAGAAACGCCACCCTTTCCTTGTCTGAAGCGTCCTTGCCGGCAAAACGCGCCGAGAGCGGACCGGGTTCGCCCCCCAAGGCATCCACCTCGAGCCCAGAGTCATCAGCCGCTATAAGAAACCTGTCATCAACAGCATAAGCAGCGGCTTTCATCCTGGCGTTCTCCTCCATTGTACTGCCTGTTTCGCTTACCTCCACCTCTATACCTTCCTCAGCCAAAGTGGTCAAACATAACAAAGCACCCTGGAAAAGCAGGGAGTATTCTCGTATTTTAGCCGGGTTTGTGGTAGCCAGGAGAAGCCTGAGTGTCACAGCTTTACAAATCTTTTCTGTAGCTTCTTCATTATCTCGGGCATGTTAGTGTACTCCATCTCCTCCAAGGGGAGACGGTGAGGCTCAAAAGAACCATGCCGCCGCAGGTATTCAGCAACGTGATTTGCCCAGCGACGCACCTCATCAAAAGCCGGGTCATCGAACATGTCACGCGGCCCTACCAGCAC
>JBGOXA010000253.1:0-3285 GCA_041478915.1 Dehalococcoidia bacterium | reverse complement strand
AGCTATGATGTTGGTGGCACGAGCTATTGCTGCCAGAACCTGAATGAAAAAGGGTGGGTGGAGTCCTTCCTAGGAAGGACTCCACCCACCCTTTTTCATTCAGGTTCTGGCAGCAATAGCTCGTGCCACCAACATCATAGCTTGAACTGCCATCTGGCATGCCACTCCCGAAAGTGTTTATTTGTCATTGCTTTGTCATCCTTCCCTTTGGGAAGGATGACAAAGCAATCCCGAATGGACTACAAGAGATTGCTTCTCCTTCCTTCGGAAGGATCGCAATGACATGTTGATCTGCTAAACGCTCTCCCCCAGAAGCTGACAGTTATCCCCTGCTGGCCATGGTTGACACCGTGGGGCAGCGATGCTAAAATCAAGCGCAGTTGAATATAATCAAGTGCACTTGCACACAAGGCGAAAGGAGAGACTGTGAACGCTCAGGCCCGAGAGAATGTAGCTACAAAATGCCCCGCAGGCAGGTGCCTGGTAAAGCGGCTTCCGAGGGTAGTACTGCTGGCGTTGTCCCTACTTGTTGCTGTGACCATTGTCGCGGCGGGTGCCTGCGGGGGATCGAAGCCTAAGCCAGAGACTGGTTTCACCGTAACCGACGACCTGGGAAAGACCTTCAGCTTCGACGGGCCTGTCAATAGCATCGTCAGTCTGGCACCTGCTAACACGGAGATAGTGTTTGCCGTTGGTGCGGGCGGTAAGCTTATAGGCAGAACCGATTTCTGCAACTATCCGCCTGAGGCTGCTTCGGTTGAAAGCGTGGGAGACTTTTGGAGCCCGAATAAAGAGAAGATGGTGGTATTGAACCCTGACGTGGTGCTGGCTGCCAAGGCACACCACCAGTCTGGCGACACTGCCTGGTTGGAGGATGAAGGCCTGAAGGTGATTACCCTGGACCCTGAGACTCTGACTGAGATACTGGCTGATATCTCACTGGTGGGCCAGCTCACTGGCAAGGAAGCCGAAGCCAGGGAGTTGGTGGCGGATATGCAGAGCAGGATCGACTACGTAGCTCAGAAGACGGCTGGACTGTCGGACAATCAACGGCCGCGCGTACTCCATGTCACCTGGCATGATCCTCTGTGGACAGCAGGGCAGGGCAGCTTCATCGACGCCCTGATTGAGATTGCTGGCGGAGTGAACATATTCCACGATGTCACTGGAGATGTTCAGGTTGATCTCGAAACGGCAGTGATCAGAAACCCCGAGGTGATCACTGTCTTTACCGGCTCTGGCTCGGCTGTGAACGAATCCTATGACTACATCAGAGGGAGCGATTCCCCTTTCAAAACCACCGATGCCTACACGAATCCGAACGGCAAGAGGATATACCTCGTCGATGCTGACCTGGCATCTCGGTATGGGCCGAGGATAGTTGATGCCTTAGAAATATATGCCAGAGTGATTCACCCGGAGATTTTTGGCCAACCTGAGTAAATTCAGGGACTTCCGGGGGTCGTGTTGCCAATTCTAGCGAAAAGAGACGGATACCCTGCCGAATTCGCTTCATTTCACCTTCTGCGGTGGCGGAGCCGGGTATATGCTTTGATAGCGCTGGCAGTGCTGGTTATACCGGTGGTGGTGCTGGCGGTCAGCATGGGCAGTACGGAAATACCCTTCTCCACCACCGCCAAGATTCTCGTCTCAAAACTGCCCTTTGTCTCCATTTCCCACACCTGGCCGGGTCCCGTGGAGACCGCGATTGTAGATATACGCCTACCCCGGGTCCTCCTAGCGGCCATGGCGGGGGCAGCTCTATCGGTGGCAGGAGCCACTTATCAGGGACTGTTTCGCAATCCTCTGGCCGATCCTTACCTTCTTGGTGTAGCGCAAGGCGCGGGACTGGGGGCGGTCGGCGGCTTCATGTTGAATCTTGGGTGGAATGGGTGGGGGCTGGGTCTCATCCCCATGCTTGCCTTCATCGGCGGGTTGGCGGCCGCCTTCTTTGTTTATTACCTGGGTCGGGTGGGCAGGACCTTGCCCATGACTACCCTCCTATTGGCCGGCGTGGCTCTGGGCGCCTTTCTGTCAGCCATCACCGCCTACCTGGCCCTCAACTCCGGGGATTCACTACACGGAATATACTCCTGGCTGCTGGGAGGATTTTCCTCCCCGAAGTGGATCCAGGTGAAGGTTATGCTCCCCCTGGTAACCCTGGGGGTGTTCACTATCTGGCTTTATGGTCAGCATCTGAACGTGATGCAGTTGGATGAAGAACAGGCCCAGCAACTTGGCATCAACGTCGAGCGCACCAAGCGCATCCTGCTCCTGGCGGCCACCCTCGTCACCGCTGCCGCTGTTTGCTTCGGTGGCGTAATTGGCTTCGTCGGTATTATCATCCCTCATGCAGTGCGTCTGCTATGGGGGCCGGACTATCGTTTCCTGCTGCCCCTGTCTACCGCCGCTGGTGCTATCTTTCTCATCCTGGCTGACCTTCTGGCGCGAACAGCGCTGTCCCCGGAAGAGATACCCTTGGGAATAATCACCGCTTTCTTCGGCGCGCCTTTCTTTTTGTACCTGCTTAGACAGAGAAAAAGGGCAATTTTCTAATCCAGGAGTGGGAGGGCCAAAAATGAGCAAGTTACAGCTACAGGATATCACCCTGGCCTACGGGACAAGGGTTGTTTTGCAGAACATAAGTTTTGAGACACAGCAGGGGGAAATCCTGGGAGTTGTGGGGCCTAATAGCTGTGGAAAATCCACCCTAATCAAGGCTGTAACTCGGATATTGCCCCCAACCTCAGGGCATATTCTAGTTGACGGACGCGATGTTACCCGAATCAGCCCTAACGAGATCGCCAAGCTCATCGCCGTAGTTCCCCAAACCCCGGTTTTGCCTGAGGCTTTCACCGCCCTTGAGGTAGTGCTCATGGGGCGGACGCCCCACCTGGGGTTTCTCAGGTATGAGAGCCAGAGAGATGTTTCCATTGCCTTGCACGCCATGGAGATGACCCAGACCTCGCATTTGGCTGAGCGTCGCATAGGGGAGCTTTCGGGGGGAGAGAGACAGCGGTTGGTCATAGCCCGCGCCTTAACCCAGGAACCCAGAATAGTCCTTTTGGATGAGCCCACGGCACACCTCGATATCAACTACCAGGTCGAAACCCTTGATCTTATCAGCAGCCTCTGCGCTCAGCAGGGCTTAACGGCCCTGATAGCTCTTCATGACCTGAACCTTGCCGCTCAATACTGCGACCGCATAATCATGATCAGCGACGGGAGAATCTACGCTGAGGGCTTGCCAAGGGAGGTCATTACCGAGCAGAATGTAAGACAGGT
>JBGOXA010000169.1:0-4680 GCA_041478915.1 Dehalococcoidia bacterium | reverse complement strand
GAATGGGTGATTAACTCCATATTTGGCGCAGCAGCGAGCAATCGCATCATCTCGTCGATCGCATTCACGCCTGAGTATGGAATGCTGCCATGACCCGACTGTCCCAGAGTAGTCAGGCGGACAAATTGACCACCGCGTTGGCCTGTGAAAATCTTGCAACCAGAGGCTTCTCCAACAATAATCCCATCCGGACGGAATCCCTGTCGGGCCAGGTGCTCCGAGCCGCTTGGCGGGCCTTCTTCACCAATCACCGCGGTCAATACTACCTCTCCGGCTTGAAGGGAGGCATGTCGGGCAAGGATCTCCAGGGCAAGAACAAAGCAGGCTAGAGCGCCTTTCATATCCACTGCGCCTCTGCCATATAACGCTCCCCGCTGCACCTCCGGACGGAAGGCCCTCTCACGCATCGCAAAGGCTCCTACGGTATCTGTGTGGGCATTAAAAGCCAGCACTGGACCCGGTTTAGGCCCGCGCACGCGCGCTAAGAGGTTAGGCCGGCCGGGGGCTATTTCTTCGGTCTCAACATCGATCCCCGCGCCACTCAACCGAACTGCTAATGCCTCCACGAGCCGGCCCTCGCCTGGATCGATGCCCATCCGTATGCAGTCGTCCGCATCCTTGGGATTCACACTCGGGATGCGCAGCAGTTGGCTGGCAAACGCCACCAGCTCTCCTTCTCGAATGGCTGCTATAAGCTCGGCTAAACCTGGTTGCATCAGACGATCTACCTCCATATATCTATTCCCGCCTGTGAAAATATCCCCTCCGCTGCGAGAGAACCGGCTTTTTCACTGCATGGATAACCCAGGTCCAATAAACAGCGCCCCAAAGCCTCTAAAGCCGGAAGCTGTACGCGCGGGTGCGCATCTAACCCCATGCTTCCGATCCGAATCGCGTGAAGGCCGATCTCGGAAGGCCCTCCACCTAAAGCGACGCCATAATTCTCCAACATGCACCGGCGTAACTCGAGTTCGTTCACTTTCTCCGGAAGCAGAACCGCAGTCACCGTTCGGGCGGCAACCGGCTCGTCAGCCAGGACCTCCAGCCCCAGCGCGCGCACCCCAACACGGACTGCCCTGGCAGCCCACCAATGACGCTGGTAAACTAACTCCACACCCTCCCGGTAAATATCATCCAACGCACCCAACAGTGCATAGACCAATGCTGCGGCAGGAGAGGGACCGTGGATCACCTTGCCACGCACCGGGTGGATCACCTCCTCACCTTGCCAGGCTTTCAGCATGTCGACCACACTGTTCTGTCGATATTCTTTCCAGATACTCAGGTCCAGGCAGACGCCCGGATAAGGATCAGGCGACGACTCGATTTTATGCCAGGCCCTCTCGCTCAGAGCCATGATGACCAATCCCTGAGAGGCATTAAGCGCCTTCTGGCCGCTGCTGATGCATACATCGATTCCCAGGCGATCCATCTCTACCGGTTGGGCCCCCAGCGAGCTGACCGCATCAACAACCAGATAAAGGTCATAGCTCTTCGCCAGTGCAGCGATCTCAGCCAGCGGGAATTCTACACCCGTGGTAGTTTCAACCTGGGTCAGCGCAATAGCGCGCGCCTCAGGATGAGCACGTGAAAATAGTTCCAATCCTTCTAGATCAATTGCGCGGCCATAGGGAATACGCCATTCAATGGGGTTCAACCCACAGCAAAGGGCAATTTCGGTAAGTACCTGGCCAAATACCCCACCATTCAGGGTGATGACCGCCTCACCGGGTAAGAACAAGTTGGAGAAGGCCGCCTCGATACCCAACGTGGCGTTTCCGGTGATGATATACACCTCCGAGCGTGTTCCCAGTAGCTCTTGCAGGAGGGAGGCTGCGCGTAACTCTGCCTGCCAGTACTCCGGGTAATATATGGGTGCATCAATCTGGCGGCGCAGAGCCTCCAGAGCGCCCCGGCTCAATGGAGTCTGGCCGGCGCTCAGGTTGTATCGTTGCATAGTGCTTCCTCCACCTTTTTACATAAGATCACTGCTGCCAACCCATCTTCCCCGCTGATCGGAGGAGGAGAACCCTCCCTCACTGTACGCACCCAGGCCTGGACAGAAGTCAGGATACTATCTTCATATCTGACAGGTGCGAAGATATATGGCTGCCAGCGGTGGATTTCTTCATCGCGATACCCCCACCATTCAACACCTTGAACGATATTGTCCACCACGATGCGCTGGCTATCCGTACCTATCTCCACTCGCTCGATGGGGAGCTGGCCCCATTCAGGCCCGGCCAGGCTGCAGATCAGGCTGCCCAGACCACCGCCCTCAAATTGCACGCTGATCTGAATGTCAGTCCACAACTGTCCAGATATCGCCTTAGAACCTATTGCCTGGATGCTAACAATCTCACCGACCAGGAAGCGGGCCAGATCGAGCAAATGAGAGCAACCATCATAGATAAGGAAATCTTCTGGCAATCTAGCCCGAAGTTCTGCGGTCTGTGCCAGCGGTACATTTTGAGCTAAGATAGCGCTCAGGAAATGGATTCGTTCGGAAGTTCTAAGCCTGTCTTTTGCCCTGGTGTATCCGACTGCAAAGCGGCGGTTGAAATTGACGCCGAGGGACAGTTCCCTGGCGCGGGCTGTCTCTACCAAGCTACGCGCGCTCTCGACGTCCCGTGATAGCGGCTTTTCACAAAAAACGGCTATGCTGGCATTCAGGCAAAGCCGGCCGATCTCCACATGCGTTTCAGTGGGCGAGGCAATGCTGGCAATATCCAGTTTTTCTGTGGCCAACATCTCCTCGACTGAGGGGTAGGCCTTACAGCCCAATTGGGTAGCAAGATGGTTTGCCTGCTCCAAGTCAGGATCGCAGACCGCCTGCAGGATTATGGCTGGGTCTTGAGCATATGCCCGGGCGTGGATTTTTCCCGCCCAACCACAACCAATCACCGCTGCTGATATCTTATCCACCAATAAATCAACCTTTCACGGCTCCCAAGGTCAACCCCTGGACAATGTAACGCTGCAAGTAAACAAAGAAAATGACCACAGGTGTGGTGACCACGACGGAGCCTGCCATTAAGGAGCCCCACAACGTGCGGTATTCGCCGAGGAATAAGCTAATCCCCACCGGCAAGGTGCGCATCTCTGTGGTGCTAGTCAGCGTCAGGGCAAACATGTACTCGTGCCATGCCAGGATGAAGATAAAAAGCGCTACCGTGACAATGCCAGGAGCAGCTAACGGCAAGATTATTTTCGTAAGAGCCTGAATCTGGTTGCACCCATCAACCTTGGCTGCATCCTCAAGGTCGATTGGCACTGTATCGAAATAGGCTTTGAGCATCCAGGTGCTGAACGGCAACGCAAATGTGGCGTACGTGATAATCAATGAAGCGTAAGTGTTGACCAGCCCGAGCTTAAGCATGAAGACGAAAATCGGTATGATCAGCAGTACCGGCGGGAACATCTGCGATACTAGCAGCCACATCGAGAACGCGGTTTTCCCGCGGAAGTTATAGCGTGATAGGGCATACCCGGCAAAGACCGTAACTACCAGGGCTATTACCATGGTAATAAACCCAACCAGCACAGAGTTCAAGAAATACCTGGGGAATGACGTATTAAACAGGATGTTTTTGAAGTTGTCCAGGGTCGGTCTCAGTGGTATCCAGCGTGGAACCTGAGTGAAAATCTCTTCCGGAGGTTTGATGGAAGTCGAGAGCATCCAGATGAACGGGAATATCATTACCACCACAACGGCCACGAGTAGCGTGAGGACGATCATCTGTCTGATTTTCTTTCTGCGGATCATGGTTATTCTCCGGTCAGGCTAACTCGTTACTTTTTGTTAGAATTCGAGAGTAGATAATCGCGAATACAAGCAGTATCAACAGCATGAACACGCTGATCGCAGCCGCGTATCCGAGATCTGAATATGTGAACGCCGATAGGTACGCGTACGTTGAGAGCAGATGGGTGGCATTGGATGGTCCGCCTTTAGTCATGACATACACGATGTCGAAGTCATTGAATGTCCAGATGATCGCCAGCATGGTGACGATTGCGCTGAGGTAGCGCAAGTTTGGCATGGTGATATACAAAAAACGCTGGAGTATGCTTGCACCATCGACTTCAGCAGCGTCATATAACTCCTTGGGAATCGACTGAAGCCCAGCTAGCAAGACAACTGCCATAAATGGCACTGATTTCCATATCCCCACGATGATCACTGCCATCATTGCCGTATGTCTATCCGCCAGCCATTGTAGCGGGTCATTGATCAAACCGATAGAACGCAAAATATGATTTAATATTCCATAATCGGGGACGTAGATCCAGCGCCAGTCAAGCGCGGCGACTACCGAAGGCACAACCCAGGGAACAAGCACCAACCCACGGAAAAATCCACGGAACGGGATTGGCTCGTTCAGCAGGAGGGCCACCCCCAAGCCGATAATGTACTGGAAAAAGACCACGCCGATGGTCCACATAGCGGTATTACGAAGGGCAATATGGAATACCGGGTCTGATATCATATTAACGTAGTTCTGTAGGCCAATAAAATGCATTTCCCCTTGTTTGATGATGTTCACATCGTTAAAACTCATCAGGATGCCACGCACCAACGGTATGAGGATGATCACCGCCATCAAGGCAACTGATGGAAAGATAAGTAAGTACGGGGATATCTTGCGGAAGAGACGTTGCCGTCGTATGCGGGCTTGT
>JBGOXA010000021.1:0-12206 GCA_041478915.1 Dehalococcoidia bacterium | reverse complement strand
TGCTGGCTTCACCCACTGTGCTGCCTTGGCTCAGGAGCACTTCGGCCTCCCGCAGCTTGTTGATAATCTCCTCCGGCCTGTACGATCTTCTACCCATACAAAAGCCCCCTTCCTATCAGCCCAAAGTCTAACATTTCACTTGGACTAGTTTTCGGGGGGGCAGGTCAGGTCTTGACAGATACACGTAAACGTGTATCATGAAGGTGGTGGGCTAAATATAGAGAGGTAGAGGACATTGCCCGAGATGAGCAGGTTGGTCTATACCCTGGGCACCAGCACTCGAAGTCTTGAAGAATTCGTGGCTCTGCTGAAGCGGTTTGGGGTTGAGGTAGTGATAGATGTGCGCCGCTTCCCCAGCAGCCGCTTCCCATACTTCAGCCGCGAAGAGCTAGCAAGGTCAGTGCAGCCGCAAGGCATCGACTACTATCATCTGGGCGAAAAGCTAGGAGGATACCGAAGAGGAGGCTATGAAGCTTTCTCGGCCACTGAGGAGTTCAAGCAAGGGCTGGCGGAGTTGGAAGAGATAGCCTGCCAGCGCACAGCGGCCATTGTCTGTGCCGAGAGGCTGCCGTGGCGCTGCCATCGGCGCTTCATCGGGGCTGAGCTGAGCCGGCGAGGGTGGCAGGTGGTCCACATTATCGATGAGAAACGAAGCTGGTCGACTCAAGGCTAGTTTTTTGCTCCTTTTTACACGTAATAGTGCAGAGCACTGGAATCGAGGGAAGGTAAAGAGGCCATGATCAGGGAAAGTCTTCTGGCTCGGATTTGGAGACACCAGTGGATAAGCAAAGGTACCTTGACGACTGCTGGTGGCCAAAGAGTATTGGTGCTCCATCCGGGCTGGGAGAATAATGATGACAGTGGTCCTGACTTTCGCCATGCCCTTATCGGCATGAATGGAGAAAGCCCGGTTAGCGGAGACGTGGAGCTTCATCTTCGCTCCCACGAGTGGGAGGCCCACGGCCACCACAAGAACCCCAACTACGACAGCGTTGTTCTGCATGTGGTGCTTTGGGACGGTGGCAGGGAAACCAGTCCACTGAATAACGGGAAAGAAGTACCAATCCTGGCTTTGTCGCCCTACCTAAGAGGGACGCTTCAGGAATTGCGCCGGGCGACACAGCCATCACTTCCGGGCTGGGCTTGCTCCGAGGTGTTCCAGCGGCGTGGCAAGGCCTCGGTGGAGGACGTGCTAGCCAAAGCCGGAAAGGATCGTTTTTACTTGAAGGCGTGGCGATTCAAGAAAAGGATGGCCGATACGGAGATAGACCAGGTACTTTATGAAGGCTTGATGAGAGCCCTGGGCTATGCCAAGAATAAGAGACCTTTCGAGAAACTGGCGCAATTGCTGCCGCTGGATGTCCTGGCGGGGCCTGCCGGGCGGGGAGGCCTAGTGGAAATCCAGGCCCTTATGTTAGGCATGGCTGGGCTGCTGCCGCAGCAAAGATACGGGAAAGGCATAGGCTTTTCGGGCTGTGACAAGCTGGAGGCGGAAAGGCTGGAGCAAGTCTGGGATTCTTTCGGTACCAGGCAGACCATGAAGGAGTCCGATTGGCGGTTCTTCAGGATACGGCCAGAGAATCTGCCACCTCGTCGTATTGTAGCTGCCGGTTACCTGCTTTCGAGGCACGGCACAGCGCTTCTGGAAAAGGTGCTGGATGTCGTCGGCCAGGCCCACTCCCCAGTTCAGGGGGAGCTAGAGCGATCCTTTATGGTCCGGGGCGAGGGCTACTGGGCGTCCCATTTTGATTTTGGAATGGAAGCGGGGTGCGAACGGAGCCTCATCGGGCAGGGCCGGGCTAGGGAGATCGTCGTGAATGTTCTGCTGCCGTGCCTTTTTGCTTGGGAAGTGAAAAGCCACCAGCCGTGGCTCAAGGAACGGGCTATGAAGTTATACCGTGGCTATCCGCGGTTGCCGGAAAACTGGGTGACTAGGCGCATGGAAAAGCAAATCTTTGGCCAGGAACGGATGAAAATAAATTCGGCCTGCCGACAGCAGGGGCTGATCCACCTTTATGAGACCTTGTGCCTTAAGCACAGGTGCCGGGATTGCCCCCTAGGTTGGGACGGCACCTCTGGTCATCGCCAGCCGTCCCGTGCGGGCGACCTCTTTGATTCCGAAGTCACGCAGGAGGTTAAGTAGGGAGTTTATCTTGTCTTCGTCGCCGGTGACTTCAACAGTAAGGGATTCAGCCGCCACATCCACGATGTTAGCTCTGAAAATATCCACAATCTGCATGATCTCACTGCGGCTTTGCGGTGTAGTCTTTACCTTAATCAAGGCCAATTCCCGGTCTACTCTACTTTCGTCAGTAATATCAGACAACTTGATGACATCGATGACCTTGTCTAGCTGTTTTCTCACCTGCTCTACCATAGCAGCGTCTCCGCTGACCACGATGGTCATCCGAGACACCCCCTTTTTCTCCGTGAGACCCACGGAGATGCTTTCAATGTTGAAGCCACGGCGGCGGAAAAGGCTGGCCACGCGGTTGAGTACGCCGGGCCTGTCAGCCACCAAGACGACTATAGTGTGCTTCAGTTGAGTCACTAGCAGCACCTCCTGTTTCTCGGGAAGCCTAGATATTGCTCACGGTAGCGCTGGTGCTGGGCACCGCCGCTTTCTTCTTGGGTCCCTCGATCACTTGAGCCAGGGTTGCCCCTGGAGGCACCATGGGGTAAACATTCTCCTCAGGCTCTATCATGAAATCAATGAGGAAAGGCCCATCATGTTCCATGGCCCTTTGGATGGCAGGGATTACCTCACTCCGCTTTTTCACCCTTAGCGCAGAGATGCCATAGGCATCAGCGATCTTCAAAAAATCGGGATTCATTAGAGGGGTGGCCACATAGCGGCGCTCGTAGAACAGCTCCTGCCATTGCCTTACCATGCCCAGATAGCCATTGTTCATGACGGCTATCTTGATGGCCAGCCTTTCCTGAACCATAGTGGCCAACTCCTGTATCGTCATCTGAAGGCCCCCATCCCCGGCTATACACCAGACGGTCTCCTCCGGGCGGCCGACCTTGACCCCGATAGCTGCTGGCAGTTCGAAGCCCATGGTACCCAGGCCGCCAGAGGAAATAAAACTGTTGGGCTTCTTATAGCAGAAGTGCTGTGCGGACCACATCTGGTGCTGTCCTACCCCGGTAACAATAGTGGCGTCGCTATTAGTTACTTCACAGATGCTGCGGATGACGTACTGGGGCAGGAGTTCCTCGCCGCCCCTGATGTCTGTTGACGGATGCTCCTGACGCCACTGCTCCAGTTGCTGGATCCAGCCGACATGGGTCTGATTCGTCACCTGCTTGTTCAACTCTCGAAGCACATTCTTGACGTCGCCCACGATGGGAACGTCTACTCTGACGTTTTTCCCAATCTCCGCCGGATCAATGTCGATATGGATAATACTAGCCTTAGGGGCAAAGCCGCTAACTACACATGTAGCCCGGTCATCAAACCTCATGCCAACGGCAATGACCAGGTCAGCATTGCTGACCGCCATATTGGCATAGGCCAAACCGTGCATTCCCAGCATACCTAGACTGAGCATGTGGTTTTCGGGGAAGGAACTGGTGCCCAGCAGGGTGGTAATCACCGGTACCTGTGCCTTCTCTGCCAGCTCCTTGAGTTCCTGGTAAGCCCCGGAGATGATCACGCCTCGCCCAGAGATGATGACGGGACATTCGGCACGGTTTATGAGCTGGGCCGCCTTTCTAATTTGGGCAGGATGGCCGCGGACTGTCGGCTTATATCCGGAGAGATCGACTTTGGCCGGATAGTGAAATTCTGCTTCTTCAATGAAGACATCCCGTGGTATATCGATGAGCACCGTTCCCAGCCGCCCGGTGGTGGCGATGTAGAAGGCTTCCTTGAAGACTCCGGCCAGGTCGGCAGCGTTTAGAACAATGTAGTTGTGCTTGGTGATAGGCAGGGTGATGCCGGTGATATCTATCTCCTGGAAGGCATCTTTGCCGATGAAGGGTCTGGCCACCTGGCCTGTTATGGCTATTACTGGCGAGGAGTCGAGATAGGCATTGGCAATGCCGGTCACCAGATTAGTAGCGCCCGGGCCTGAAGTGGCACAGCATAGCCCAGGGCGCCCTGTAGCCCTGGCATAGCCGTCGGCAGCATGAGCGGCGCCCTGCTCGTGGCGTACCAGTATATGGCGGAGCTGTGGATAGCCGGGTAGGGTGTCGTAGAAGGGCAGAAGTGTCCCACCGGGAAAGCCAAAGATAACCTCTACCCCTTCTTTGACCAGACTCTCACAGACGATTTGGGCACCCGTTAGCTTCATAGTATCTTCTCCGCGCTATGCAAAAATTGCTCCCTTGCTGGCTGAACTGACCTTCTCCGAGTAGCGCTTCAGATAGCCGGTGCTTATCCTGGGTTCAAAAGCGGGCAGCTTCGCCAGCCGAGCTCGTATCTCGCTGTCAGGCAGTTCTACATTCAGCTTGTATTCAGGGATATTGACACTTATTATATCACCGTCTTGGAGAGCAGCGATAGGCCCCCTGGCTGCCGCCTCCGGTGAAACGTGTCCAATAGCTGCCCCTCGCGTTGCCCCAGAGAAGCGCCCATCGGTGATGAGGGCCACCTCTTTATCCATGCCCATGCCGCTGAGAAGCGAAGTAGGCGTCAGCATCTCCGGCATGCCGGGACCTCCCCTCGGCCCCTCGTAGCGGATGACGACTACCTCCCCTGGCTTGATGCTCCGGCCCATGATGGCTTTAGTGGCTTCCGCTTCGGAGTTGAACACCCTGGCCGGGCCGCGGTGTGACAGCATCTCCGGAGCGACGGCGGCGCTCTTGACCACTGCCCCTTCAGGGGCCAGATTACCGAAGAGGACGGATAGGCCCCCTTTAGCCGAGTATGGGTCGGACAAAGGACGGATGACCTCCTTGTTCCTATTCTGGGCCGTAGCGATGTTCTCTGCTACAGACCCCCCTGCGGCTGTCTTCACCTCCAGGTTTAGCAGGTGACCTAGTTCCTTCATTAACGCTGCTATGCCACCAGCATAGTCAAGGTCCTCGATATGGTGATCGCCCGCCGGGCTGAGCTTGCAAATGTGAGGGGTCTTGCTGCTTATCTCGTTGATCCGCGACAGAGGAAACTCAACCCCCGCCTCATTGGCGATAGCCATGAGGTGCAAGATAGAGTTGGTGCTGCCCCCTAGCGCCATATCCACCACAAGGGCATTATACAGGGCCTCCTCAGTAACGATGTCGCGGGGGCAGATGTTTTTCTTAAGGAGGCTCATAATCGCCATGCCTGTTTCTCTCGCCAGGCGGATTCGCCCTGCAGCCGTAGCTGGAATGGTGCCATTGCCCGTGAGAGCCATCCCCAGGGCCTCGGTGAGGCAGTTCATGGTGTTAGCGGTAAACATGCCAGCGCAACTGCCGCAGCCGGGGCAAGCCACCTTTTCCAGCTCTGTCAGCTCCGCCTCGGTCATCTCTCCCTTAGCTACTTTCCCCACTGCCAGGAACACCGAGTTGAGATCGACTGCCTGCTGTCTGAACCTCCCCGCCAGCATGGGGCCGCCGCTGACGAAGATGGAGGGGATGTTGAGCCTCACCGCCGCCATGAGCATGCCAGGGATGATCTTATCGCAGTTGGGGATGAATACCAGGGCGTCGAAAGCATGGGCCTGGGCCAGAATCTCGGCTGAATCAGCGATTAACTCTCGGGAGGGAAGGCTAAACCTCATGCCAGGGTGGTTCATGGCAATGCCGTCACACACCCCGATGGTGTTCATCTCGAAGGGGGTGCCCCCAGCCTGGCGCACTCCTCCTTTCACTGCCTCAGCAATGGTGCGCAGGTGAATGTGTCCCGGGATGATCTCGCTAAAGCTATTGATAATGCCGATGAAAGGCTGGTCCAACTCCCTCTCAGTGCATCCCAGAGCTCTTAGCAGAGAGCGATGCCCTGCCCGCTCGATGCCTTTCTTGACCAGGTCGCTTCTCATTGTCCTTTTACCCCTTTTCTAACTCAAAACGGCTCTCCTGAAAGCCGTGATTTTATCATAGCGCAACTTGTCCGATTTGAAAAGGTTTTGAAATGTTTACTAGATCAGATTTTCATATCTGGAATTTTGAGGACTGAGGGAGTCCTCTCCCTCAGCTTTCCTGCGAAGGAATGGATTCCTTCACACCTCAGAACCCGCTCTACTCCTGCGTGGCTGGTGAAAAGCAAAATTGGTGGGCCAAGCTCACCCTCAGAAAGGGGGGGGGGATTTCTTGGAAGGGGCTTCGCCCCTTCCAAACGCATGTCTAAACGCCCTCATTATTTCGTTATTGCTGGTCTTAGCATCTGGGCATCCGGGCAGATACTCAGGCTATCCCTCCACTGACACTCAGCGTCTGGCCAGTGATGAAGCTGCCCCGCTCCGAGGCTAGGAACAGTATGGCTTCGACCACCTCCTGTGCTTCTCCCAGCCGACGTAAAGGATAATCTTTGGCAAAGTGAGCTTCTTTTTCTGGTGTCAACCATCCACTGTCTGTAATCGCCGGTGTCTTTGTCATCCCAGCATTGACAACATTGATTCGTATACCTTGCGGTCCAACCTCCTTGGACAGGCTTCTAGCGAAATTCATAATCGCTGCCTTGGCTGAGGCATATATGGTTTGCTTTGGAGGACCTACTTTGCCGGAGTCTGAGCCCATGCACACAATGCTTCCGCTCTGTTGGGCGATCATAGGGTCAAGCACAGCTCTTACGGCGTTCACCACGCCCCAGAAGGTGACATCTAGCTGCTTATGCCACTCATCTTCTGTGTAGTCGACAAACATCTTCAAAATGGTATAGGCGGGTATGGTCACCATTATATCGACCCTGCCGAACTCTGCCAGGGCTTTTTGAACCATCACCTGGCAGTCAGCAAGCCTGGTCACATCTGCATAGGTTGCCACGGCTTTGACCCCCATACCCCTGGTCTCTATTACTACCTTATCTGCCCACGACTGGTCGATGTCGTTAGCTACGATGCATGCTCCCTGCCGGGCCAGTTCCAGGCAAAGCGTGGTGCCTATACCACCGCCTCCAGCCCCGGTGACTATGGCCACCTTGCCCTTCAGCTTTAAGTCCATCCCGCTGCCTCCTTTCTGTGCTGCTTTGATATGTCCTCCAGGTTGTCTGGGTTTTCCCACTGTCCCTTTAGTGTCCCTTTAGAATGTCTATGCCTTCAAATTTGGCCTTCCAGGCTGGGGTAGCAGATTATCGGCTGGATATAGAGAAAAGCATCACTTATCCAGCCTGTACTCCCACTGGCAGCAGACATCGCTATAATCTGCCCTGGGGGGCACTTTGAGCGGTGTGACACGGATTTTCGGATTGAAGTAATGAGCTACCATGGCAAACAGCTTTGGTTCCAAGTTCTGGCATATTGGCTTCTCACGTCCCGTTCCTTCTTTTTCCAGGGCGAAGAGCGTTGGGCAGGTGCGATAGGTGACAATGGCGTGGTCATTGCTCCTGAGGTCTATCTCGTAATCGTAAATCCACATCCAGGGGTTAGCCTGTAAATACTTCATGACTGTGAGCACATCATCGCCGTGGATGTTCAGTACGCTGCTCATCGCCTGCAGCTCGAAGAGCTCGGCTTTCTCCCAGACTTTAGTGTCGCAATCGAAGGCCTCATCATTGCCCCACTTGTCCATCACGGTGAGATACCAGTAGCCGTCGATCCTGAGCATATACTGGCTGTATGTTTTGAGAAGCTTGAGCAGCGTTTCCTTACTGAACTTGTCATGGCTGAACCGGGGGTCGAATTTGCCGCTATAGTCTATCAACTCTGCCATGTTGCTCTCCTTTCTGTTTTTCTGGCGACATTCTAGCACGCCTGAGTCGGTTTGGATATGGCTTTTGCTTCGACGAGCGATTATGAGGTTGACATGGTTGTGCAGCCTGCTAGCGGGAATTATTCACCGCTTGCTTCTTGCCCCAAGTTTACCTCGATAGGTTAAAATGGGGGTAGATGCGATACCGTGGAAGCTCAAAGATAAAGTATGAGCACAGCATGATCCCTGGACTGAGGGAGTTCCTGGAGGAGGAGCTTGAACCCCTGGGGCATGTCCAGACCATTATCCCTGGGAGGATTAGGAAGACGAAGAAGATGGTCAATGAGCTACAGGTTCGATACAAGTACCCGGTGCAGGGTGGTGCGAAGCTGCTGGCCTACAGTTCAGGTGCGGTCCAGGAGCTATTCGTGGTCACTTCCAGGCCAGAGGAGCTAAAGGGTTTCGAAAGGAAAGCGGCGAAGGTCAGCCAGAAGGAGAGGATAAAGCGGAAAGGGGTAAGCCAGAGCCAGCTTGATCAGCGCACCGCGGAGTTTCTCCATGGGCTGGGGGAGCCAGAGCCCTGCGTTTTTTCTCCATCGCCCTTTCAGGTAGAGGCCCTGGAGCTTATCCTTCAGGGCGACGTGGTGGTCACCGCCCCCACCGGAAGCGGCAAGACCTGGATTGCAGAGCGAGCCATAGAAAGCTTCCTGGAAAAAGGAAAGACATGCTGGTATACCACCCCTCTGAAGGCGTTATCGAACCAGAAGTACGATAATTTCCGCAGGCTCCTGGGCGAGGAAAGGGTAGGTCTTCTCACTGGGGAAAGGAAGGAGAATGCCTCGGCCCCGGTGATAGTGGCTACTACCGAGGTCTTTCGCAATGCCCTTTACTCGGGGGATCAGAAGCCCTGGCTAGCCGTTTTGGACGAGGCTCACTATCTGGGGGATGAGCAGCGGGGCACGACCTGGGAGGAAGTCATCATTCTGGCCCCGGCTGAGACGCGCCTCCTCCTTCTTTCGGCTACGATCTCCAATGCGGATGAGATCATAAGCTGGATGAAAAAGGTGAGAGGGAAGAGGCCTGGTCTTGTCAAGGAGCAAGAGAGGCCGGTCCCCTTGCGGTACGGTTTCCTGACCCACAGAAAATACGTTCTTAGCCTGGACTTAGACTTTATCAGGTCCCGAAAAAGGGCGAAGTCGGGCTTCAACCCAGTAAAAGTAGTCGAGGCGCTGGAGGAAAGGGACCTCCTTCCGGCGATCATTTTCCTGCCGTCACGCAGAGATTGTGATCGGGCGGCCTCCAAATTTCAAGGCTTTTCCTGGAAAGACAGGGCGTCCAGATGGGAGGTCCTGGCGGAAGCAGCCAAGGACAATCCTTATCTCTGGGAAAACTCTTTGTCGGACCCTCTGGTAGAGGCTGGGGTAGCCTCACACCACGCTGGTCATCTCACTGGCTGGAAAGTGGTGGTGGAGAGGATGCTGGCCGCAGGGAAGCTGCGGGCCGTGTTTGCTACCACGACCCTGGCCGCCGGACTTGACGTGCCGGCTCGCACCGTGGTGTTGCCCACTCTGATGGCGCGAGACGGCTTCGGGACAAGGTTCTTGAGCACCCTGGAGTTTCATCAGATGACGGGCAGAGCGGGCAGGAGAGGCAAGGACAGGGTTGGCTTTGTTGTCCTTGACCCGGAAAACGAGAAGGACCTGTTTCTGGCCTTGAGCCTGCAGAATGCCGAGCCGGAGCCGATAAAGTCGGCCTTCAAGATCAGTTATCACCAGATACTCAACCTCCTCTACCGCTTCAATTTCGACAAAACCAGGGATATTCTGGAGAGGAGCCTTCTCCTTTTTCAGCAAAGCACACGAAAGGACTTCAATGAGGTCAAGGCGCAACTTGGCGACGAACTGATGAAGAGAATAGGCATCCTGCAGAAGTTCAAATATCTCGACGAATCCTTTTACTTAACAGAATTTGGCCGATGGGCTGTGCTTATCCGGCATGAGAACTCCCTCATTTTTACTGAGCTGATAAGGCGTCAACTTTATCCTTCCCTGTCTCCTGCGGAGCTTGCCGGATGGATTGGGGCTTTGGCTCCCGGCCGCTGTCCCAGGCGGGCTGTTTGCCGTCTGAACCTGGAGTCACTTCTAAAGCTGGCCGAGGAACTGGAGAGGTTTGAAAGGAGGGTGGGGGTCTCCTCTGTCCAGTTTTCTCCTGAGGAGGCCTGGAAAAGGGGGGCAGCGGTCAAGCTCTGGGCAGAAGGGGAGGAATGGGCAAGGGTGGTGGGAGAAGCCGACATCGAAGAAGGCGACCTGCAGCGGCTCCTTCTTCAAACCGCTGAGGTCTTGCGCCAGCTTGAGGATTTGCCTTTGCCTATCGCCTCCATGGCGAAGCAGGCGGGTGACATGCTTCTCCGGGCACCGGTGTTGTAGGGAAGGCTTTCCCGGAGGTGGGGTGGGGTCGATAGGTTATGCCTCGACATAGTGATAGGGTAGTTTTATTAAGCCCACCCCATAGTTGTGCGAGGCAAAATCCTAGACTAAAGCTTAGTCGATTTTCCGGGAGCGCCAACCGAAGAGTATAGCACCGGCTATCAGTGCGAACGCCTCTATGCCACCAATAATGGAAGTTAACATAAACCCATGGTAGCCAATTTTGAATGTACCGCTTAGCTCGCCGACTGCAATAGTATAAGTCCCAGCCTCCTTTACTTTTATCGTAAAGCTTACCGTCTCTGATGCGCCCCCGTCCAGCTTCTGAGTATCCTTGCTATCTATCTGTGCGCCGTTGAGTTGCAATACTGCCTCGTAAGTCCCCGGAACTATGCTGTTATTGGTTATCTTAACACTAACGGTAATCTCGTGGTCTTGTATTGAGTATGCCTTGATGTGGTCAGGGCTGATAGTAAGGTTACTAAGTACGAAGGTGGCGTGGGTAACCATCAATTCGTGATCCCCTGCGGGTAGATCAAAGGTTGCCTGGCCCTGGTCATTCGCGGCTCCGAGGAGCACTCCTTGGCGTACGACACCCGCATTGGGACCCAGACCGTTCAGCGTGATAGTCACTGCGCTGTCGGTGGACACGTCGATAGTGCAATCCTCGCCAGCAGGGATTCCAGCCCGTTCCAAGTCAAAGGCCACGGTGCTAACGTTCGTAAGCTGGACCGACAGCGTGTTGCTGGTGGGCAGTGGGTCGCCTTCGGTGACGACCCAAGACAGCTCATGCCACGTGTCGTTCGTTGGTGGCACCGCCGGGTTGGGCCCGAGCACATCCTGCCCTCCGCTAAGGTTGTTGAAATCGGCGTTGACCTCAGTTAGGGTGCGCTCTCGCTGCGGCAGGGCTTCGCTAGTCGCCTCCACCTGTCCCCATGGGGCACCGTCGCGCACGGCGATGCCGGAGACCCAGTAGGCCGAGTCATAGTGCAGGTCAAGTCCGGTCGAGGGGTCGACGTTGAAGATGGATGGGTCGACCCGGTACACGATGTGCGCCGGGTTCGGGTTGCGGACATAGTCCTGTGCCTGATCCCATACGCGATAAGTGAGCCACCCGCCAGGGTCGTGCGCGCGATTGGACAGCAGCCAGAATCGGTGGTCAAGGCCTAGTTCGTGGAGGCGCTGCGCGGTTTCCTCGGCAGGGACGTGGTTTACTAAGAAGTCGATGAGCCCGTTGATCTGCCGGACGGGCAGATCTGCCATGTTGTCGAGCAGGTCAAAGATGGGACCCGGGTGATTCTCGTCGGCGCCCGCGGCATAACCAACTACCGGCATCACCGCCGCCCACCTGTCTGGATACAGCGAGCCCAGACGGAAAGCGCCCATCCCCCCCATTGACTGGCCCATTAGCGTTACCCGGTTGGAGCTGGCACTCAGCCGCTGGATGGCGTTGTCGGTGACGTCGAGCACATCCTGTTCGGCCACACCGACGTACCCGAGGGTCTCACCACGGGCCAGCGGCCAGACCGTCAGCACGGTCGGCGGGAAGTTGACACCGTCGGGTGCGTACGGTGCGAGGATATATAGCTCCTCCGACAACGGGCGACCGGTGCCGAGGTAGACGCCGGCCGGGAATATCCAGACCGAGCCCATGTGGTTCATATTAGCCCCGTGCATGGAGATGGTGAGCGGCCGACCCTCGGTGATCACCTCCGGCACGTACACGAGGTAGGGCTGGTATGGACCGTTGAACTGGTGGGTGCCGTCCGGCCGGGTCAACACGCCCTCCCCAAGCTGCAGCCGGGAGTGGTACAGGTACGTGTGGAAACCAGGCGTCATCCCATCCGCGAGTTCACTTCCACTGGCTGCAAGCTTGGCCAAGTCGACAGCTGCCTCGGTGTGTCCCGAACGCTCCAGCACGCCACCCGGCCGGGCTCGGAGCGGAAACACGTGGCCGGGCATCGAAATGTCACTCGGCATGGTCGCCGGGTCGACGATGGCGGCTAT
>JBGOXA010000213.1:0-3843 GCA_041478915.1 Dehalococcoidia bacterium | reverse complement strand
TGTTTGTTGATCTATTGGATGAGCATGCCAGAAACGGCAAGGTGAACGTCCCGCCGCTCAGTGAACCAGACAAACGCAGCATCGAGCGCCTCTTCTCTGAGGTGGTATACGGTCACATTGTTGCTGAGGCAACGGCAATCATCGCCTTTCTAATCTATACGGAGGTTAAGAACGATAGCATATTGAGCTTGGTAGCCCCTTCGTTTGTCGACGGGTGTGAAGGCAAAATGGAGCCGGTCACGGATAGTGTCGTTAGAAAGATCGATGATTTAGCGGATCTTGCCAGAGGTATCCTGGCTGCATCTGGGTCTCAAAAGAGCGAGGTAGTTACTTTGCTGCTTAACGACTTAGCGGGCATGACACAGACAAGGCCTCTGCGAGCCTCTTTCGACGCTGTAGCGCTGAGTCTCCTGGGAGAGTGATATAGTAGTTTTCGGTGAATAGAAACCGCTGGATGGTACCTCTCCCTGATAATCGTTTTCCCCTTTGAGTTCCTTGCATTGTATTAATTGAATAGCTACATTGTCGCCTGCAGCATTTTATGTGGCTTTTGCAGGCTCTTTTGTCCCGTTAATGCCAGTGACTTCTAATTACTTCACTGTGAATAGAAACAAGGGCATCAACGAAGGATTTCGTGTCAAGCGCTACAAGGCCATTCCTCCCGTGCCTATTCTGCAGGTCTGACGTGGAGTCCAGAAGCCCCTTGACAACCTGCGACGGGACTGTTATCCTCTACAAAAGTAGCGCTGATGGCCGATCAAGGCCTACCAACAGTCGATATGGCAAATCCCAGGCAAGGAACTTAGAAGCCATATTCTGAACCTCAGAGACGGTGCCAATGAAAAGCTGGCAATAAAGGTGATGAAAAAGGCACTGCGAGAAGATGGGTGATACAAAGCTGGAAGTTTGCAAAGTCGATGAATGTTGGCCTACTGCTGGTGACCTTTTATCTGGGAGCGAAGGATCTCGACTACGCACTAGGAATTGGCCCCCAAAAGGCAACCCTGTCCACTGGCTGCTCTCTGTGAAGAGAAGTTTGTGTGGGGAGTGCTAAGGTTGTCTGAGTGGTAGATTGGAAGACAGCAAGGCAAAAGGTATTGAGACAGAAGCTCAAGCAATTAGGTGGCAGTGGGAGCGCTACGTAAAGCAAAAGTCACCAATAGATAAAGCAAAAAGGAAGGAGGAGACCAGAGATGAAAAGTAGGTGGACAAGAATAGTTGTATCCTGTCTGATGATCTTGACCATCGTAGCCGCACTATCTCTTAGCTGCGGCAAGGGCGGCGAGAAAAGGGTAATCATCATAGGCCATATCTCAGACATGTCGGGACCGGCATCAACAGCTTTGATTCCCATCAATTATGCCTTGAAAGACCTAGCTAAGTACTACAACGACAACAACCTTATTCCCGGGGTGACGGTGAAGGTGGTCGAGTGGGATGCACGGTATGACCCCTCGAGGGACATACCCGGCTGGGACTGGATAAGGTCGAAGGGGGCGGTTCTGGGGTTCACTGCCTTGCCCACAACGGCGGAGACCCTGAAACCTTTTGCTGAGAGTGACAAGATGCCGCTATGGGCGCTGTCCTACAGCCAAGTCCTAGACTCTCCTCCCGGATGGGTCTTCCTTGCTAATTGTCCCAACCGGAATCTGATTAACCCTCTCCTCAAGTGGATCAGCGAAAATGATCCGGATTTCCCCACTGATAGACCGGCCAAGATCGGCTCTGCGGGTTGGACGGAGACCTACGCCGTCGCTTGTAAGGCTGCCGTAAAGGAGTATGCCCTGGCTCACCCGGACAAATGGGAGTGGGTCGGTGGCTACCTGGAACCCGCGGGGGCCATGAGCTGGACCGCTGATGTGGCGGGGCTGAAGGATTGTGACTATCTCTGGCCACCCTCGACTGGCACAGGGACATCCACTTTCATGAAACAGTTTCGAGACAAGGGATATACAGCAAAGTTCATCGGTACCGATGCTCATGCCGCTTACAGGAGTCTAATAATTGACACGGTTGGTTGGGCGGGTGTTGATGGAATGCTGGCCACCGGTCCCACCCGGTGGTGGACTGAAACCCAGTCGCCAATAGTGGCGCTGGCCAACCAGCTTCTACAGACAAACCATCCTGACAAAGTCAAGGAGTTCGTCCATGCGGGAATAGGATACATAGGTGGGTTCCAGCAGACCTATGCTTTCTTCGACGTTCTAAAGAAAGCAGTAGAGGATGTGGGGGCTGAGAATTTTGACGGACAGGCCTTCTATAATGCGGCTATACACTTCAGCAATCAGTGGCCCACTTATGAGCAGTGGAATTTCAGTGAGACCAAACGGTATACTTGGAACTACGTCGGGATTTATGAGTGGAGCGCCGCTGACCAGGATATAGTGAGGAAAGTTGTTGATTGGCTACCCAATACGGTCAGCTAAAAGGGTAGTGGGTTTAGTCTCCTGGAAAGCTTTCTTGATATCATGGGCCGGAGCAATTTCCGGCCCATGATATGAATAGGGAGGTAAATCAAATGACAAAAGGAGCTTTCGAGGGCGTCAAAATCATAGAGTTTGGCCATTTTCTGCTGGTGCCCACGGCGACGGCCATCCTTGCCGATTGGGGAGCAGATGTCATCAAAATAGAGAATTTCAAAGCCGGCGGGGACCCGACACGGTTTTCTCAGGCTATAGAGGGCCAAGCGCCGCCAGCCGATATCAAGCCCAGCATGTGGTTCCATTATTTCAATCGGAACAAGAGGGGCATCGGCCTCAATGTGATGACTGATCACGGTAGGGAGATCATATACAAGCTGGTGGAGAAAGCAGATGTCTTTGCCACCAATTTCGATCCCCGAGCCATTGAGAAAGCGCGGGTTGACTACGATATTCTCCGCAAGATAAACCCAAGACTTATCTACTGCCAGTGCAGTGGATACGGGACTGCTGGACCTGATAGACATAAGCCCGGCTTCGACTATGCAGCCTGGTGGGCAAGGAGCGGGATGATGGACAGGATATCAGCGCCCGGCGAGGGTTTACGCCCGCAGCGACCGGGGTTGGGAGACAACCTGGCCTCCCCTGGCATCGCCGGCGCTATAGCCGCAGCCCTGTACTGCCGGGAAAGAACGGGGATAGCCCAGAAGGTGGAGATCAACCTCTATCATATGGCAGTATGGGGACTACAGTTTGATATCGGCACTGCGTTGCATCAGGGCGTCAATCTGCAGCAAACAGATAGAAGGACAGTTACAAACGCACTGTGGAATTGCTACAAGGCAAAAGATGGTAAATGGATAATGCTGGTTATGCCACAGACAGATAGGTACTGGCCTTCATTTTGTAAGGCAGTGGGAAAGCCTGAATGGGAAAAAGACCCCAGGTTCGATTCCCACGTGAAGAGAATGGGGCAGAACCTGTTTCTGATAGCCGCAGTGGATGAGATCATAGCCAGCAAAACGGCTGCTGAGTGGGAAGCAATTGCACAACAGTTGGACCTGGTTCTGGGACGCATTCAGACTCCACTAGAGGTTGCCAGCGACCCACAAGCATGGGAAAATGACTTCTTCACCGAACTGGAGTACGCTCCTGGCGTGCGCTTCAAGGCAATAAATAGCCCCATCAAGTTCAGCGAAACTCCGGCTACGATAAGGTCGCTCGCCCCTGAACTGGGGCAGCATACGGAGGAGATCCTCCTGGAACTAGGCTACACCTGGGACGATCTGGCCAAGCTCAAGAATGAGGGCGCTATTCTTTAGAAGGGGGCGATATGGGCATATGCTACAAAGGTATGACATTGAAGGAGGTGGTGAAGGAGAGGGAGCGTCTTTTCAAGGACACGGGTTATGCTTATGGCCTG